>NZ_JBSFNO010000025.1:0-119636 GCF_053981095.1 Nocardia sp. NPDC003693 | reverse complement strand
GGCGCGGGAATCGCCGGGCTCACCCTCCCAGTGGATGGCGACCTGCTCGCCGTGACCGTCCAGCACGTGCCGGTCCACGCAGTTGTAGGCGACGTTCAGCTTGCCGCCGACGAACCATTTGGCGAAGGGCGCGTCGTCCCAGTCCAGCACCCGGGTCCACGGCTCGGCCCAGTGCAGCCGCCCGGCCTGTTCGGCCCAGAAGCCCTCGCGATCCGCGGCGGCCCGCTCGTAGAGGGCGCCGTCGGCGTTGGCGGCGGCGGCGAACTCGGCGCCGGGTGGGTAGACATCCGGGTGCTCGGCGGTGGTGTCGGTCATCTCGTCTCTTCTTCCCTCGCGTGCCCTGCTGTGCAGGAAATACTTGCCCCGGGGGTGACCGCGGCCACGTTCGACAGTATCGGAGTGTGACGTGCGCCGGGACCGCCGATCCCCCTCGGTCCCACTCGCCGGAAGGTGAGGACATTCACTCCCGGCGGGCGCGCCGAACCGGGGTTTTCGGCCGGGGCGGCCCGGTCTCCTGCGGAGCGGGCCGGACCGGGCTAGGGTCTGCACCTAGCTTTGCTGAGTTCTCATGCACGAATCATGAACGCGCATTTCATGAACGAACGGGGCGCTCGTGGACCTGAGGTATTCGGCGGCCCGCCAGGCCGCGGTGGTACTGGTCGCGGTACTCGCGCTGCTCGCGATCGCCCTGTCCGGCGGCGCGGTCGCACCGGTGTACGGCGACGTCATCGCCGTGAACGGCTCGGAGCCGCAGAACCCGCTCATTCCGTCCAACACCAACGAGAACGGCGGCGGCCGCATCGTGGACCGGCTCTTCTCCGGGCTGCGCTACATCGACAATCGCGGGACGCTGCACGACGAGGTCGCCGAGAGCATCGAGACCACCGATCAGCAGCACTACGTGATCCGGCTGCGCCCCGGCTGGACGTTCAGCGACGGCTCGCCGGTCACCGCGAAGTCCTTCGTGGACGCCTGGAACTTCGGCGCGCTGGTCACCAACGCCCAGTTGCAGAGCTACACCTACGGGCCCATCGCCGGATTCGACGACGTGCAGGCGGATCCGCCACGCGCGCAGACGATGTCGGGCCTGAAGATCATCGACAACCTGACCTTCACCGTCGACCTGATCGCGCCGACCATCGACTTTCGCACCCGGCTGGCCTACGCGCCGTTCTATCCGCTGCCCGCGGTCGCCTTCCGGGACATGAAGGCCTTCGGGCAGCACCCCATCGGCAACGGCCCGTACCGCTTCGCGGACGAGGACGCCTGGCAGCACGACGTGCAGCTGACCCTGGTGCCCAACGAGAGCTACCGGGGCGGCCGCCCACCCCGCAACGAGGGCCTGACCTTCGTGTTCTACTCCAACTTCGACGCCGCCTACTCCGATCTGCTGGCCGACAACCTCGATCTGCTGGACACCATCCCCGACAGCGCCATCGCGGTGTACCGCGACGACCTCGGCGACCGGGCCATCGAGGGGCCCACCGCCCAGGCCCAGTGGATCGGCCTGCAGGGCAATCTCCCGCACTTCACCGGGGAGGAGGGCCGGCTGCGCCGCCAGGCCGTCTCCATGGCCATCGACCGGGAGCAGATCGGCCGGAAGATCTTCCGCGGCACCCGGATTCCGTCCCGCGACTTCACCTCCCGGGCCCTGCCCGGCTTCGATCCCGACCTGCCGGGCTCCGGGGTCCTGGACTACAACCCCGACGAGGCCCGGCGACTCTGGGCCCGCGCCGATGAGATCGCGCCCTGGAGTGGACGATTCGAGATCGCGTACAACGCCGACGGCGGGCACCAGTCCTGGATCGACGCCATGGCCAACAGCATTCGCAACACCCTCGGTATCGACGCCGCCGGCGCGGCCTACCCGACCTTCAAGCAGCTGCGCGACCAGGTGGTGGCGCACACCGTCGGCAAGGCCTTCCGTTTCGGCTGGCAGGGCGACTATCCGACCATGCTGCAGTTCCTCGAACCCAGCTTCCTGTCCACCTCGCCCAGCAACGACGTGGACTTCCGGAGCCCGGAGTTCGACCGCCTGATCGCCGCCGCCGAGGCCGCCGCCACCGAACCCGAATCCTGGCGGCTGGCCGGGCAGGCGCAGACGATCCTGCTGCGCGACCTGCCCGCCATCCCGGTCTTCGACTACATCAACTCCGCCGGCTACTCCAAACGCGTCACCGGCGTGACCATGGCCTGGAACGGGCTGCCCGACTACGAGAACCTCGAGCTCCGATGAGCCGGACGCCCGGGAACGACTGTGCCGCACCGAGGAAAGGACACGCGTGGCCTGGTACATAGTGCGGCGGCTGCTGCAGATGATCCCCGTCTTCTTCGGCGCGACCCTGCTCGTCTACTACCTGATCTGGAAGGTCAGCGGCGGTTCGGTGACGGCGCTGGCCGGACAGCGCACGCTCACCCCCGCCCTGGAGGCGCAACTGCGTGAGCAGTACGGCCTCGACCGGGGGTTCTGGCAGCAGTACGCGCACTACCTGAAGGGCATCTTCACCCTCGACCTCGGCACCTCGTACTCCGGGCGGCCGGTGAAAGACGTACTCGCGCACGCCTTCCCGATCACCTTCCGGCTCGCGCTGCTCGCGGTCTTCTTCGAGGCCGTCTTCGGCATCGTGTTCGGCGTCGTCGCCGGACTGCGCAGGGGCGGCTGGTTCGACTCCACCATGCTGGTCGTGAGCCTGGTCGTCATCGCCGTGCCGATCTTCGTGGTCGGGTTCCTCGCCCAGTTCCTGTTCGGCGTGCAGTGGGGCATCGCGCCGGTCACCGTCGGCTCGGACGTCAGCCTGCCCCGGCTCATCGTGCCCGCGCTGGTGCTCGGCTCGCTGTCCTTCGCCTACGTGCTGCGCCTGACCCGGAACGCGGTGGCGGAGAACAAGAACGCCGACTTCGTGCGCACCGCCACCGCCAAGGGCCTGCCCCGGCGGCAGGTCGTGATCGGGCACATCCTGCGGAACTCGCTCATCCCCGTGGTCACCTTCCTGGGCGCGGATCTGGGCGCGCTCATGGGCGGGGCCATCGTCACCGAGGGCATCTTCAACATCCCCGGCGTCGGCGGCACCCTCTACCAGGCCGTGGTGCGCGGGGAGGCGCCGACCGTGGTGTCCTTCGTGACCGCGCTCATCATCATCTTCCTGCTCACCAACCTGATCGTGGACCTGCTCTACGCCGTTCTCGATCCGCGGATCCGCTATGCCTGAACAGGAGCCACCGATGTCGCAGGAGAACACGGCGAGCGCTCCCCGGCCCGGACAGGAACGCTGGGTGGCGCCGCCCGAGGACGTGGCGGTGGCCGAACGCGTCGACCCGGTCCGGATCGACGGCGCCCCCGCCGGATTCTGGCGCACGGCGTGGCGATCGCTGCGCCGGCGGCCGCTGTTCCTGGTGGCGTCCGCGCTGATCCTGCTGGTATTGCTCGTCGCGATCTTCCCCGGCCTGTTCACCGGCCAGGACCCGCGCTACTGCGTCGTCGACTTCAGCCTCGCCCCGCCCAGCCGGGACCACTGGTTCGGCTACGACCTGCAGGGCTGCGACATCTACGCCCGCACCATCTACGGCGCCCGCGCCTCGGTGCTCACCGGGATCGGGGCCACCCTGCTGTTCCTGGGCGTCGGCGGCACCCTCGGCGCGCTCGCGGGATTCTATGGCGGACCGCTGGATTCGCTCATCTCCCGCATCGCCGAGATCGTGTACGCGGTGCCGCTCATGCTGGCCGCCATCGTCATCATGCAGCTCGCGCAGGACCGGACCATCTGGATGGTCATCGCCATCATGGCCGCCTTCACCTGGCCGCAGGTGGCGCGCATCGCGCGCGGTTCGGTGCTGTCCGCCAAGGGCAACGACTACGTGCAGGCCGCCACCGCGCTCGGCGTCGGGCGTTTCCGCATCCTGCTGCGGCACGTGATCCCCAACGCGCTCGGGCCGGTCATCGTGGTGACCACCATCTGGCTCGGCGTCTTCATCGTCACCGAGGCCACGCTGTCGTTCCTGGGCGTCGGCCTGCCGCCCACCGAGATCTCCTGGGGCGCGGACATCGCCGCCGGACAGCGGCAGTTGCGCGCCGGCTCGCTCATCCTGTTCTACCCGGCCACCGCGCTCGCGGTGACCGTGCTCGGCTTCATCATGCTCGGCGACGCCCTGCGCGACGCGCTCGACCCGAAGGAGCGCCGATGACCGCCCCGCTGCTCGAAATCCGGGACCTGCACATCAGTTTCGGCGCGGGCGAGCGCCGGGTGGACGCGGTGCGCGGGGTGAACCTGACGGTGTACCCGGGCCAGACCGTGGCCATCGTGGGGGAGTCCGGATCCGGGAAGTCCACCACCGCGCACGCGATCATCGGGCTGCTGCCCGGGTCCGGGCGCGTCGACTCCGGCAGCATCGTCTTCGACGGGCGCGAACTGACCGCCGCCACGGAGAAGGAACTGGTCGCGGTGCGCGGCAACGGAATCGGATTCGTGCCGCAGGATCCCATGTCCAATCTCGACCCGGTGTGGAAGATCGGCTTCCAGATCGGGGAGGCGCTGGTCGCCAATGGCGTGGCACACGGGCGCGGCGTCCGGCAGCGCGCCGTCGAACTGCTGGCCGAGGCCGGGATCCCGGACGCCGAACGGCGCATCGACCAGTACCCGCACGAGTTCTCCGGCGGTATGCGCCAGCGCGCGCTCATCGCCATCGGACTGTCGGCGCGGCCCGCGCTGCTCATCGCCGACGAGCCGACGTCCGCGCTGGACGTCACCGTGCAACGGCAGATCCTGGACCATATCGACGGGCTCACCCGGGAACTCGGCACCGCGGTCCTGCTCATCACCCACGATCTGGGCCTGGCCGCCGAGCGGGCCGAGCACCTGGTGGTGATGTATCGGGGGCGGGTGGTGGAATCCGGTCCGGCCCTGGAGATTCTGCGTGATCCGCGGCACGAGTACACCCGCCGGCTGGTCGAGGCGGCGCCGTCACTGGCCGCGCAGCGACTCTCGTCCGGGTGCGAGCGCGCCGCCATTCGCGACCTCGCCGTCGACGTCGCCGACGCGGTGACCGACGGCGCGGCCCCCGCGGACATCCTGGTCGTCGACCGGCTGACCAAGCGGTATCGAGTGCGCGGGTCCGTGCCGTGGAAGCACACCGAACACGCCGCGGCACAGGATGTTTCCTTCCGTGTCCGGCGCGGCACGACCACGGCGATCGTCGGCGAATCCGGCTCCGGTAAGACCACCGTCGCGCAGATGGCGCTCGGGCTGCTCGAACCATCGTCCGGCGCGGTCACTTTCGACGGCGCGGATCTGAAGCGACTGCTCGCCCAGACCCCGCTCGCGTTCCGCCGCCGCGTCCAGCCCGTCTTCCAGAACCCCTACGGCTCCCTGGACCCCACGTACTCCATCCACCGCACCATCGAGGAACCCCTGCGCGTCCACAAGATCGGGGATCGGGACACCCGCGCGGCGCGCGTCCGCGAACTCCTCGAACTGGTCGCGCTGCCCTCGAGCGTGGCCGACCGCTACCCGGGCGAGCTCTCCGGTGGCCAGCGCCAGCGCGTGGCGATCGCCCGCGCCCTGGCCCTCGAACCCGACCTGGTCATCTGCGACGAGGCCGTGTCCGCCCTCGACGTCCTGGTCCAGGCCCAGATCCTGGCCCTGCTGAACGAGCTCCAGGCCGAACTGGGCCTGTCCTACCTGTTCATCACCCACGACCTCGCGGTCGTCCGCCAGATCGCCGACGACGTCGTGGTGATGCAGCAGGGCCGGGTGGTCGAGTCGGCCACCACCACGGCCGTTTTCGACAACCCGGTCTCCGACTACACCCGCCGCCTCCTGGAAGCGATCCCCGGCCGCAACCTGCTCGTTCGCTGACGCGGGGATGGATCACACCCGGCGCCGCAGTAGCCTCCACTGTTGTGACCGATCCGCTGCAGCCCCTCGTCGAACTGCCCGGTGTGCTCGAAGCCGCCGACAAGGCCCGCGACGCGCTCGCCTTCGTGCACCGGCACCAGGCGAACCGGCGCGGCTGGCCGACCACCGCCGCCGAGGCCGCCGTGCGCGCGGCCCGCTCCTCGGCCGCGATCGAGGGCGGCACCATCGAACTGCCCGCCGACGGCAACGTCGAGGACCCGATCCTGGCCGGTGCTCTGCGCGTCGGGCAGGCCCTGGACGGCGAGCCGCTGCAGTCGCTGGTCCGGGTCTGGGAACGCGCGCCGCTGCAGGCGCTGGCCCGGCTGCACCTGCTCGCGGCCGCCGACATGGTCGCGGACAAGGACACCCTGGGGCGTCCGCGCGACGTGCGCGGCGTGGCCGAACGACTCGACCAGCTGGTGCAGACCATCCAGGTGACCAAGGCGCCGGCCCCGGTGATCGCCGCCATCGTGCACGGCGAACTGCTGTCGCTGCGCCCGTTCGGGGACGGTGACGGCATCGTCGCGCGGGCGGCGTCGCGGCTCGTCGCGGTGTCCACCGGGCTTGACCCGCACAGCCTCGGGGTGCCCGAAGTGTTCTGGTTGCGGCGCCGGCAGGCGTATCTGGACGCGGCGGCCGGATTCGGAATGGGCACCGCGGACGGGGTGGGCGGCTGGGTGCTCTTCGTCTGCGGCGCGCTCGAAGATGGTGCGCGCGAAGCCAAATCGATCGCCGATTCGGCCATCGCCGCGAAATCGTGACCCCCCGGGCTCAGCCCCGTTGACGCGTAGCCACGCGGCGGCCGGGCGCGCGGAATCGCGCGAATGCGGGTGTGCGACAAAGGGGTGCGCACCCGCGGTGCCGAGATCGATCGGCGGTGCCGGGTGCGCACATCGAAGCGGGCGGCGTAGTCGCGATTGCGACCTCACCGCCCGCTAGCACGGAGCGCCTGGTTACCAAGCGTGCTGTTCGGGTTGTGTTCCGGCCTCGGCGAGCTCTCCGGACTCCGATGTGGCGCATCCCCGCCAGTGCGAGGCCGTTGCCACAGGAATCGCGGATAACGCAGGCCCACAACATCTCGTGCCCTTGTCGCGGCGTGCTCCGCGTGGGTGCCTGGTGTCCGTGCTGGGAAGGGTGGGATGGGAGTCCGGACCTTCTCTTCCGATCCGACCTTGGCCTTCCGTCCTTCCGTGCGTCCATTGTTACTCTGTGACGGCCCTCACATCAAGTCCTCGGGAAACATTCGACCTGCCGGTCAGCGCCGTCCGCGCAGCAGCCGATAGGTCAGCGCGCCCGCCGCGACCGCGCTCAGGCCCACCGCCACGCTGGCCGCGACCGTCGTGGTCGACGGCTGCGGAATGCGCGCCCACAGCGACACCGGGTTGGAGAACGTCAGGATGGGCCAGTCGCGCGCGAGGGCCTCCCGGCGCAGTCCGCGGTCGGGATTCACCGCGGTGGCGTGCCCGACCGCGCTCAGCATCGGGACGTCGGTCACCGAGTCCGAGTACGCGTAACAGCGCGTCAGGTCGTATCCGTATGTGGCGGAGAGGCTTTGGATCGCCTCGACCTTGCCCTCGCCGTAGCAGTAGAACTCGACTTCGCCCGTGTACCTGTTGTTTTCGACCACCATGCGGGTGGCGGCGTAGTGATCGGCCCCCAGCGCGGCGGCGATGGGCGCCACCACCTCCGCGCCCGAGGCCGAGACGATGATCACGTCGTGGCCGCGAATGTGGTGGTCGGCAATGAGATCCGCCGCTTCGGCGTAGATGAGCGGATCGACGATGTCGTGCAGGGTCTCGGCCACCACCGCGCGCACCTGGTCCACATCCCAGCCGGCGCACATGCGCTGCAGATTCTCGCGCATGCGTTCCATCTGATCGTGGTCCGCGCCCGAGAGCAGGAACAGGAAGTGCGCGTAGCTGCTCTCCAGCACCGCGCGCCTGCTCAGCAGGCCCTGATCCATGAGCGGCTTGCTGAACACGAAGGCGCTCGACCTGGCGATCACCGTCTTGTCGAGATCGAAGAAGGCGGCGACTCGTCCGCGTTCGGCTGTCACGGGGTCCACAATAGGTTTCCCGGGTGACCCACCGGTGCGGCGACCCGGTCCACGCCGCGTTTGCCGGAGTTTGCCGGCCGAAAGCCGAGCCGTGACGGCGGGAAAAAGACTCGCCCACCGGACTTGCAAACGGGACGGGGCTTGGGTGTAGTATCGCAGATACCTGGACTTAGTCCAGGTAGCGTTCAGCCCGACCCCCCGGGGCTGAACCCGACGGCCCCAGCCTCCTCCCCCCCCCGGCTGGGGCCGTCCTCTATTTCCGGACAGTGCGTTCCGCCCCGGATTTCTCCACAGGTCGCGTGTTATCCACATTCCGGGTTTCGGCTCTTTCGGCGATGCTCGAGCCGAGCGACGCTGACCTGCATGAACTCCCGAGCCGCTGTTCCACCCCGGGCCCTGGCTCTCGTCTCCGGCGCTCGCCTGCGCGACGAGGTGCGGCGCATCGCCGCCGCGGCCGATCATCCGCTCGACGAAGCCGACCGCCCGCCGGCCGGGCACGGCTGGGCCGCCGCCTCGGTGATCGTGCTCGACGTCGCCGCCGCGCGTAGCTGCGCGGCCGCCGGCTGCCCCCGCCGACCCGGAATTCTGCTGGTGAGCGCCGATGAGCCGGGTTTGCCGGAATGGCAGGCGGCCACCGAAGTCGGCGCCGAACAGGTTCTCTCGCTCCCGCACGCGGCCGACGCGCTCATCGCGGCGTTCGCGGCGCACGCGGCGTGCGGCCCCGGCGGCGGCGCGGTCATCGCGGTCGCCGGCGCCTGCGGTGGCGCCGGGGCGTCCACCCTCGCGGCGGCCGTCGCCCTCGCCGCCGCCGTCCGGCAGCGGGGCCGGACCCTGCTGGTGGACGCCGCACCGTTCGGCGGTGGCCTCGATCTGCTTCTCGGACTGGAACGAACACCCGGCCTGCGCTGGCCGGATCTGGTCATCGAGGACGGCAGGGTCTCGGCGGCCGCGCTACACGCGGCCCTCCCGGGCGTCGCCGGCGCTGCCTTGCTCTCCTGCGGAAGGGCCACGCTCGCAGTCGAACTCGCGCCGGTAGCCGTGCACGCGGTCATCGAAGCCGGGCGGGCCGCGGGCGATCTGGTGGTCTGTGATCTCTCCACCGAACGCGGCCCGCACGCCGACCCCGTGCTCGACACCGCCGATCTGGTGGTCCTGCTGGTCCCGGCGCGTCTGCGCGCCACCGCCGCGGCCGAAGCCGTCGCCGCGCACCTGGCGGCACGAAATCCCCACGTGTGCTTGCTGATTCGAGGCCCCGCGCCCGGTGGTCTCCGCGCCGCCGACATGGTGCGGGCGCTGGATCTTCCGCTCCTGGCCGCGGTTCCACCACAACCGGGTCTGCCCGGCCGGCTGGAATCCGGCGGCCTGTCCCTGCGCAGGCGCGGTCCGTTGCGCCTGGCCGCCGAGTCCGTGCTGGCCGCACTGGAGCGCCCCGAGCCGCGTGCTCGCGGTCCCGCGGGCACACGCGCTCGTTCCGATCCGCCCGTACGAATCCCGTTGCGCCCCTACCGAAGCGATGCCCATCATCAGACAGGAGTCCACTGATGCAGCGCCCGTCCCGATCCTCCCGCCCCCGCCACGCCGCGATCACCACCGTCCCCGCACGGTGGAACACCCTCGCCGCCCGCCCCCAGCCCCGCGAACGCTCACGCCGCCGCAACCCCGGCGATCTCGCGCAGAGCCCGCGGCCCGCCCCCGCCCCCGCCGCCGCCCGGGACGCGGCCGAGCTGACCCGCTGGATGCGGGTGTCCGGTCCGTCCCCGCAGCCGACCGTGCTGGAGTCGCACCGTCCGCGTGGATGGTGGGCGGAGTCGTGCGGCCGGGTGGCTGTGCTGAGCGGGGCGGTCAGGCGTCGTGCGATGAGGTTGATCGACACGTGGGAGCGGCTGCGGAGTGCAGTGTCGGCACTGCGTCACCTCGGCGTTTGGGAGTTGGCGCACGGTAGCGCGTCTCGGGCTATGGCTGAGGGGGAGGCGCGGCAGGCACCGCGTTCCGGTGCTTGTGCGTGCGCTGATGGTGGCGCGTGCCCGGCCCGGGGGTCGGATGCGGGGGACGTGCGGCCGGGCGAGCCGTACGCGCCGTGCCCGGCCGATTACCGGAGGCGGGTGCGCGGTGTGGTGCGCTTGGTGGGGGACGTGGAGGAGCAGCGGCGGCGGGCCGTTACGGCGCTGCGCGCCATCGGAATCCGGGCAAGGGGCCGTGGAGCTGCGCGGTGGATTCGGTCGGTCGATGCCTGGGAGCTGATGTGGCGGGTCGCCCGGGTGGCGGGTCCCGGCGGCACGCGGGCGCTCGAGCGCGTTGCCATTCGGTGGTCCCGGTTCATCACTGCCGCGGAGCGGGCACGCCGGGTCGTCCGGGTGGCGGCGCGGGGTCGCGGTCCGGGTGCGCGGAGGTGAGCGGACTGGTGACCGCGGAGCTTCTGGATCGGGTGCGAGAGCGGCTGGCCGACGGCGCGGGGGATCCGGAGCCCGCGCGGGTGGCCGCCGCCATTCGAGCCGAAGCCGGTGGGGTGCTGGGGGATACGGACCTGCTGCGCGCGCTGCGACTGCTGCAGACCGAACTCACCGGCGCGGGCGTGCTCGAACCGCTGCTGCACGATCCGGAAGTCTCGGACGTGCTCGTCACCGCGCCCGACGCGGTATGGGTGGATCGCGGTCACGGCCTGTGCCGGGCGCCGGTCCGCTTCGCCGACGAGGCGGCGGTGCGCCGGCTGGCCCAGCGGCTGGCGCTGGCCGCGGGCCGCCGGCTGGACGACGCCCAGCCCTGGGTCGACGGCCGGCTCGCGGGAATGGAAGCCTCCCTGGGCAATTCGTTCGGCGTGCGGCTGCACGCGGTCCTGTCGCCCATCGCCCACGGCGGCACCTGCCTGTCGCTGCGGGTGCTGCGCCCCGCGACCCAGGGCCTGGCCGCGCTCGCCGCGGCGGGGACGGTCCCGGCCGAGGCGAAAGCGCTGCTGCGGAGGATCATTCGGGCCCGGCTGGCCTTCCTCGTCATCGGAGGTACCGGCGCGGGAAAGACGACGATGTTGTCGGCGCTGCTGGCCGAGGTCGACCCCGCCGAACGCATCATCTGCGTGGAGGACGCCGCCGAGCTGGCCCCGCCGCACCCGCACGTGGTCCGGCTCGTGGCCCGTCCCCCGAACGTGGAGGCTGCGGGCGAGGTGACGGTTCGCGACCTGGTCCGCCAGGCCCTGCGCATGCGCCCCGATCGCATAGTGGTCGGGGAGGTGCGCGGCGCCGAGGTCGTCGACCTCCTCACCGCCCTGAACACCGGCCACGACGGCGGAGCCGGCACCGTGCACGCGAATTCCCCCCGCGAGGTCCCCGCTCGCCTGGAAGCCCTTGCCGCCCTGGGCGGTATGTCCAGGTCCGCCCTGCACAGCCAGCTGGCCGCCGCGATCCAGGTGGTCCTGCACGTGCGTCGCGACCCCGCCGGCTCCCGCACCCTCCGCGAGATCGGCCTGATCACCACAACGGAAGGCCGGGTCCACATAACCCCCGCTTGGACGATCGACTCCCGCCCGGCCCCCGCGGCCACCGCCCTCACGACCCTCTTGGACGAAAGGACCACCCCGTGACGACCTCCGACCCCGACTCCACTCGACCCACCCGAGACCAACGCTGCGCCAAACACTTTCAATGGCGGCGCACCCAACCCCCGGGCCTACCACCGTCTCCCCACCTCGACTGCGACGCCCCGATCCCCTACCTCCCCACCAACCGCCACCTCCCGCCCTTGAAACCTCAGCGCCCCAGGCGAACACCCCCGTCGCGCTCCAACTTCGACGCGGACGGGGAAGCCGGACCGTGATCGCCGCTGTGCGGTGACGCGGGCTCCTGGACTTATCGCGGGTGCGTGACCCAGGTGGGTGTCCGAACAGGGGGTGGTTGATGTGGTGGTCGGAGAGTGGGGGATGGCGGCGGCCTGTGCGGGGATCGGGTTGGCGGTGCTGCCCGGGCCGGGTGGGCGGCGGCGGTTCGGGGCGGTGTTCGGGGGGAAGCGGGATGGGCGGAAGGGGCTGCGGGGTGGAGGGATTCGGGTCGTGGCCGGGGTGGGGGTGGTGGCGGGGCTGCTCGTAGTGGGGCCGGGGGTGTTCGTGGCGGGGGTATTGGTGATCGGGACCGTGGGGGTGCGGATGCGGCGGGGGCGGGCGGAGCGGCGGCGGGTGCGGGAGAGGGGGGAGCTGATGGAGGGGTTGGAGACGGTTATCGGGGAGCTGCGGATCGGGGCGCATCCGAGTGCGGCCGTGGGGGTCGCGGCTCGGGAGGTGACGGGGGTCGTGGGGCGAACCTTCGGGGTCAGTGCGGCTCGGAGCCGGTTGGGTGGGTCCGGGGCGGAGGCGTTCCGGCGGGCCGACAGTGCGGTTCCCGAGGAACTGGCCAGGATCGCGGCCGCTTGGGAGGTGGCCGAGCGGCACGGGCTGGCGCTGGCGGAGTTGTTGGCGGCCACGCGGGTCGATCTGGTGGGGCGGGGGAGATTTCGCGAGCGGACCCGGGCCGCGCTCGCCGGGGCCCGGGCCACCGCGGGCGTGCTGGCGTTTCTGCCGGTGCTGGGAATCGGGTTGGGCCAGTTGATGGGAGCCGGACCGTTGAGCGTGCTGTTCGGGTCGGCGGCGGGCAGCTGGCTGTTGCCGCTGGGGGCCGGGCTGACCTGTGCGGGACTGCTCTGGACCGATGCCATCACCGAGCGGGTGCTGCGATGAACGCGTTCGTGCCCACGCTGCTGTGCGCCGCGCTCGCGCTGCTGGCCGCACCGGGGCATCTGGTTCCCGCACAGCGATTGCGCGCCTTGCGGATCCGGGCCGACAGGGGCGCCGCGGGATCGGATGCGAGCGGCGCGGGCGGGCCCGGTGAGACACCCCGGGCCGCTCGCTCGCCTGCCTCCGCGCAAGCCGACCCACTCGGGATCGCGGGCGCCCTGGATCTCTTCGCCGCCTGTCTGCGCGCGGGGCTGCCCGCCGCTGCCGCCGCCGGGGCGGTCGCGCCCACGACGCCGGAACCCCTGGGAGCGGTCCTGCACCGAGCCGCGGATCTGCTTGCGCTGGGCGCTGATCCGGTGACCGCGTGGGAACAGGCGACCGCGGGCTGCCCGGACGAATCGGTGGCCGCGCTGGCGCGGATGGCCCGCCGGTCCGCGCGCTCGGGCGCCGGATTGGCCACGGCGGTAGCCGAATTGGCCGAACGGCGGCGCGCGGGCGCCGAGGACGCGGCCGCAGCCCGCGCCGAACGGGCCGGTGTCCTCATCGGCGGCCCGCTGGGCCTGTGCTTCCTGCCGGCCTTCGTCTGCCTCGGCATCGTGCCGGTCGTGATCGGGCTGGCGGGCCGGGTGCTGGGCAGGGGCCTGCTGTGAACGCCAACTGTGCCGGCGCGGAACCGCCGCGCCGGAACGAGGAAGGGGACAACCATGCGAGCTGCGACGCGGAACGCCGCCTGGGAGCTGCGCAACCGCCTGCTGCGCCTGGCCACGGCCGAGGACGGCATGAGCACCGCCGAATACGCCATCGGGACGATCGCCGCGGCGGCCTTCGGTGCCGTGCTGTACGGGGTGGTGACCGGGGACAGCATCGTGAACGCACTGACCAAGATCATCGACAAGGCGCTGAAGACCTCGGTCGGCTGATCGCGGGGGAGCGCGGCATGGCCACCGTGGAGGCCGCGCTGGCCCTGGCCACCCTCGTCGCGGTGGTCGCGCTGTGCGCGGGCGCGCTCCTGGCGGCCGCCGCGCAGGTGCGCTGTATCGACGCCGCCCGGGAAGCCGCGCGACTCACCGCGCGCGGCGACGCCGACCACGCCGTCCCGGCCGCGCGCCGGGTCGCCCCGCCGAACGCGGAGATCACCGTCCGACTGGAAGGCGACCTGGTGACGGCAGTGGTAAGCGCTCGCTCACCACTGCTGCCGCTCACCCTGCGCGCCGAAGCGGTGGCCGCTCGCGAACCGGGGGAGGTGCCGGAGTGAAAGCGCTGCCCACCTGCCCGCCGTCCGGGCAGTCACGCCCCGCGACACGCTCGGACGCGGGCGGTGTGACCGTCGCCGCATGTGTGTCCTTGCTCGCTCTCCTGGCCTTCACGCTGCTGACGGCGCAGGTCGGGGTCGCGATCGCGGGCCGCCACCACGCGCAGTCCGCGGCCGACCTGGCGGCGCTGGCCGCGGCGGCGGACTCGACCGCCGGAACCGCTGCGGCCTGCGCACGGGCCGCCGACATCGGACGGCGGATGAACACGAGGGTGGTGTCCTGCACGGCAGTCGACTGGGATGTGACCGTGGTTGTCGAGGTTCGAATGGCGCTCGGCCCTCTCGGGACTCGCGTGGTTCGCACGCAGGCGCGCGCCGGACCCGTCTCCGATAGCGAGTAGTCCCTCGTCAATGGCGACTATCTCGTACTGAGCGGTTGGTTAGAAATTGCATGGCGCGGACCACACTGCGTGTCGGTGTATGTCGATATTGGATGAAAGTGGTAGGCGAATAGATCGGTCGCCGATCACATTGCAATTCGTGCGGGAAGTCTGATCGGAAAGAATGCACAGGTAAATGGGTGATCGACATTATCGAACAGGGCAATCGTCCAGTTAACAGGATCACATCCCTTTTTATTCGGCCGCGGCCTCCGATCGGGCCGGCGGACGCCGCGGGGCTCTCGAAGCCGCCCGATACCGGCTGGCGCCCCGGTACCCGACCGGGCGGTCTGATGATGCTCCGGCCTCGCCCCGGAGACGGTCCGATCACGGTTGGGTGGCCGGACCGTCACCTTCGCCCAGCTCGGTCAGCACCGCCGTCAGCAGCCGTGCCGCACCCGCCTTGTCCAGCGGATTGTTGCCGTTTCCGCACTTGGGGGACTGGACGCAGGACGGGCAGCCCTGCGCGCACCCGCAGGAGGAGATGGCGGCCAGGGTCGCAGCCAGCCAGTCCCGCAGCCGCGCGAATCCCCGTTCGGCGAAGCCCGCGCCGCCCGGATGCCCGTCGTAGACGAAGATCGTCGGCAGCCCGGTGTCGGCGTGCTCGGCGGTCGACACCCCGCCGATGTCCCAGCGATCGCAGGTCGCGACCAGGGGCAACATCCCGATCGCCGCGTGCTCGGCCGCGTGCAGCGCGCCCCCGGCCTGCCGGGGATCGATACCCGCCCGGGCCAGCAGCGCGGGCGTCACCGTGTACAGCACCGCCCGCGTCGGCAGCGTCTGCGCGGGCAGGTCGAGCGGAATCATGTCCAGGACCTCGCCCGAGGGCAGCCGCCGCAGGTAGCCGATCACCTGGCGGGTCACGAAAACCTTCGCGAAAGCGGTGGTGACCGGCCCGTATTCCCGTTCCTCGCAGATCTCCTCGATCTCGATCGTGGTCACCGCGCGGGCGCTGGTACTCCACCCCGGGGTCTCGGCGCGCACGAGTGCCACACCCTCCTCCAGGTCCAGTTCGTCGACCACGAAACTCTCGCCCTGGTGCAGGTGGACCGCGCCTTCGTGCAGCGTGGCGGGTGCGCGCCCGGCATCGGTGGTGCCGAGCATGCGCCCGGTCTCCACGTCGACCACCGCGATGCCCGCGCCGATGCCGCCGCGCACGTCGACCTCGTCGTGCGGGAGGGTCTCCGCCGTGGTGAACCAGCGCGCGGTCCCCTCCTTCCCGGTGCCGGGCCGGCGCCGGATCAGACCCTGTCGGGCCAGGTCGGACAGCAGATCCCAGGCCCGGAAGTGATGGACCTCGGCGTCGGTGAGCGGATGTTCCAGGGCCGCGCACAGCAGGTGCGGCCCGAGCACGTACGGGTTGTGCGGGTCGGTGATGGTCGCCTCGACCGGCCGTCCGAGCAGCGCCTGCGGGTGATGCACGAGGTAGGTGTCCAGCGGATCGTCCCGGGCGATGAGCAGCACCAGCGACCCCTGGGTCCGGCGTCCGGCGCGCCCGGCCTGCTGCCAGAACGAGGCGACGGTTCCGGGGTATCCGGCCACCACCACGGCATCGAGCCCGGCGATGTCCACCCCCAGTTCCAGGGCGTTGGTCGTGGCCGCACCCAGCAGGGATCCCTCGGACAGCGCCGCCTCCAGCGCCCGCCGATCCTCGGCGAGGTACCCCGCGCGATAGGCCGCGACACGCCCGGGAAGTTCGGCGTCGACATCCGCCAGAATGCGCCGGGTGTCCATGGCGATGGACTCCGCGCCGACCCGCGAGCGCACGAAGGTGAGTGTCCGCGCGCCCTCGGTCACCAGATCGGCCATCACCCGGGCCGCCTCCGAGCCGGCCGAACGCCGCACCGCCGCACCGTTTTCCCCGGTCACGCCCCCGCCGATGAGCGGCGGCTCCCACAGCGCGACGGTCCGCGAACCGCGTGGCGACCCGTCCTCGGTGACCGCGACGCAGGGCGCTCCGATAAGTCTGGTGGCGGTATCCGCGGGTTCGGCGGTGGTCGCCGAGCACAGCACGAACACCGGATCGGCCCCGTAGCGGGCGGCGAGCCGGCGCAGTCTGCGCAGCACCAGCGCGACGTGGGACCCGAAGACGCCCCGGTAGGTGTGGCATTCGTCGACCACGACGTAGGTGAGCTGCCGCAGCAGCCGAGCCCAGCGTGCATGTGAGCGCAGCATGCCGATATGCAGCATGTCCGGATTGGTGAAGACCCAGCGGGCGTTGGACCGCACCCACTGCCGGATCTCGAGCGGAGTATCGCCGTCGTAGGGCGCGGCATGAACGCTCCGGAGTGGATCCGCGCAGGTCAGGTCATTGATCATGCGCAGCTGGTCGGACCCGAGCGCTTTCGTCGGCGCTATATATAGGGCTGTCGCGCGCGGATCGGCCTGCAGCGCGGTGAGCACCGGTAGCTGGTAGGCCAGCGACTTCCCGGACGCGGTGCCCGTGGAGACCACCACGTTGCGGCCCTGAAAAGCCAGGTCGGCGGCTTCGACCTGGTGAGTCCAGGGCGCCTCGACGCCGGTGGCGCGCACCGCGGCAACCACGTCGGGGGATGTCCATTCGGGCCAATTCGTGACCTGAGCCGCACGTGAGGGCAGTTCCGCGACATGGGTGAGACGTGGGTCCCCCGCACCCGCCCCGGTTAGGACACGATTCAGCAACGATCGACCGTAGCTGTGATCGCCGTAATCGCCCGTCGCGTCCGCCGTATCCGCCGGATTCATCCGCGGGGCGTCCCGGCGGGCGCCGCGGGTGCGAAAGGTGTGTACGTGCCGGGCGCGACCTGCCATTTCACTACCGAGTAGCGGCTTGGCTCGCAGGCGGTTTGCCGGATGCTCGCTCTGTTATCAGGAAGCAAACCTACTTCAAGTACGGATTTGGGCATTATGCCCCTCACCTGCGCATTCGCAAGATCAACTTTTTTGCAAATTGTGGGTAACTCGGCTGTTGAATTGAGCGAAGACATGGTTCACTGGTTCCTGGTCGCAAGCTTCTGTGTTCGAGGGAACGGATCCAAAGTCCAAACCATCAAGCAGGATCGATGTTGCGAACGGTGTACTGATGGCTTTCCTGCAGGGGGAACAGAGTACAGCGGTCTCAACGGACCCGGTGGACGAACCTACTTGTCTACCGTTCCGGTATGGAAAGAGAAGGAACAGAATGGCACAGGGAACTGTGAAGTGGTTCAACGCGGAGAAGGGGTTCGGCTTCATCGCGCCCGAGGACGGCTCCGCTGACGTCTTCGTCCACTACTCCGAGATCCAGGGGTCGGGCTTCCGCACCCTCGAGGAGAACCAGAAGGTCGAGTTCGAGGTCGGGCAGGGCACCAAGGGCCCGCAGGCCACCGGTGTTCGCGCGCTCTGATTAGAGCTCTAGACCACAGGTACTCCGTCCCCCATCGCCGCCGGCGGTGGGGGACGACCCATATCCGGACCCATTACACTCGGTCACAACCCGGGGCCACATCGTCGCTGCGACCGAGGCGCGGCATCTGAACAGGGTATAAACGTTGCTGGCAGCGATATAAGTAGTCGCAGCCGTTTGCCCCAGCCGCTTACGGCGCGCACACCTAGCGCCGCGCGGATCTACAGGAAAGGTGTGTTCGCCGGTGGCAACACGAGACCGCGGTGCAGTGCCGAACTCCAAGGCAGCGCCCGACCAGGGCCGCCCCCTGCGTCGTCTCGTCATCGTCGAGTCACCGACGAAGGCCCGCAAGATCGCGCCGTATCTGGGCCGCGACTACGTGGTCGAAGCCTCGGTGGGCCATATCCGGGACCTGCCGCGCGGTGCGGCGGACGTGCCCGCCAAATACAAGGGCATGCAGTGGGCTCGGCTCGGTGTCGACGTCGACAACGACTTCGAGGCCATCTACGTCGTGAGCCCCGATAAGAAGGCCAAGGTCGCCGAGCTCAAGAGCCTGCTGGCCGACGCCGACGAGCTCTACCTCGCCACCGACCCCGACCGCGAGGGCGAGGCCATCGCGTGGCATCTGCTCGAGACGCTGAAGCCGAAGGTGCCGGTCCGGCGCATGGTGTTCCACGAGATCACCGAGCCGGCCATCCTCGCGGCGGCCGCCGACACGCGCGACCTCGATCAAGATTTGGTGGACGCGCAGGAGACCAGACGCATCCTCGATCGGCTCTATGGCTATGAAGTCTCGCCGGTGCTGTGGAAGAAGGTCATGCCGCGGTTGTCGGCGGGCCGCGTGCAGTCGGTGGCGACCCGCGTCATCGTGCAGCGCGAGCGCGAGCGCATGGCGTTCCGCTCGGCGGAGTACTGGGACATCGCGGCCAAGCTCGACGCCGGTGATCAGGGCGAGAGCAATCCCCGCGTCTTCGGCGCCCGCCTGGTCAGCGTCAACGGCGCCCGGGTGGCCAGCGGTCGTGACTTCGGGTCCGACGGACAGCTCAAATCCTCCGCTACCAGCGGAAACCCCGGTGTGGTCGTGCTCGACGCCGCGTACGCGCAGGCGCTGGCCGGTTCGCTGCACGGGGTGGACCTCGCGGTCACCTCGGTTGAATCCAAGCCGTACACCCGCAAGCCCTACGCGCCCTTCATGACCTCGACGTTGCAGCAGGAGGCCGCGCGCAAGCTGCGCTTCACCTCCGAGCGCACCATGCGGGTCGCGCAGCGGCTGTACGAAAACGGCTACATCACCTACATGCGAACCGACTCCACGACGCTGTCGGAATCCGCGATCCAGGCCGCCCGGACGCAGGCCACCCAGCTGTACGGCGCGGAGTACGTGAGCCCGACGCCGCGGCAGTACACCCGCAAGGTCAAGAACGCGCAGGAGGCACACGAGGCGATTCGCCCCTCCGGTGATGTGTTCATGACCCCGGGGCAGGTGCATTCGCGCGTCGACAACGACGAGTTCCGCCTGTACGAGCTCATCTGGCAGCGCACCGTGGCCTCGCAGATGCAGGACGCGCGCGGCACCACGCTGACCGTGCGGGTCACCGGCACCGCGAATTCCGGTGAGGAGTGCGTGTTCTCGGCCTCGGGCCGGACCATCACCTTCGCGGGCTTCCTCAAGGCGTACGTGGAGAGTGTCGACGAGGAGGCGGGCGGCCAGTCCGACGACGCCGAATCGCGCCTGCCGGTGCTGACCGAGGGCCAGGGCGTGACCGCGGTCGAGCTCGCGCCGGACGGGCACACCACCAACCCGCCGCCGAGATTCACCGAAGCGTCGCTGATCAAGACGCTGGAAGAGCTCGGTATCGGCCGTCCTTCCACCTACTCCTCGATCATCAAGACCATTCTCGATCGCGGGTACGTGTACAAGCGCGGTAGTGCGCTGGTGCCGTCCTGGGTGGCGTTCGCCGTGATCGGCCTGCTGGAGGCGCATTTCGGCCGGCTGGTCGACTTCGACTTCACCGCGGCCATGGAGGACGACCTCGACGCCATCGCCGGCGGCCGCGAGCAGCGCGGAAACTGGTTGTCCAGCTTCTACTTCGGCGGCGACATCGGCGCGGAGGGTTCGGTCGCGCGCGAGGGCGGCCTGAAGAAGATGGTCGGCGAGCGGCTCGACGGCATCGATGCCCGCGAGGTCAACTCGATCAAGCTCTTCGCCGACGAGGAGGGCCGCGATGTCGTGGTCCGGGTCGGCAAGTTCGGTCCCTATCTCGAGCGGATCATCGTCAATCCCGATGACCCGGACGGGGATCCGATCTCGCAGCGCGCGAATCTGCCCGATGATCTGCCGCCGGACGAGCTGACCAACGAGGTCGCGGAGAAGCTGTTCGCCACGCCGCAGGAGGGTCGTTCGCTGGGTGTGGATCCGGCCAGCGGGCACGAAATCGTCGCCAAGGAAGGACGTTTCGGCCCGTACGTGACCGAGGTGCTGCCCGCGCCCGCCGAAGAGGTCGAGGTCAAGAAGGGCGCGAAGAAGCCCGAAGCGCCCAAGCCGCGCACCGGCTCGCTGTTCAAATCCATGAATTTGGAGAGCATTACGCTCGAGGACGCGCTCAAGCTGCTGTCGCTGCCGCGCGTGGTGGGCGTGGATCCGGCCTCGAACGAGGAGATCACCGCGCAGAACGGGCGCTACGGCCCGTATCTGAAGAAGGGCACCGATTCGCGGTCGCTGACGGGTGAGGATCAGATCTTCTCGGTCACCCTCGAGGAGGCGCTCAAGATCTACGCCGAGCCCAAGCGGCGCGGCGGTCAGGCCGCGACCGCGCCGCCGCTGCGCGAGCTGGGCGTGGATCCGGTGTCGGAGAAGCCGATGGTGATCAAGGACGGCCGGTTCGGGCCGTACGTCACCGACGGCGAGACCAACGCCAGTCTGCGCAAGGGCGACGAGGTCGAGTCCATCACCGATGCGCGGGCTTCGGAGCTGCTCGCGGATCGGCGAGCGCGTGGGCCGGTGAAGAAGGCGGCCAAGAAGACGGCGAAGAAGGCCGCCGCGAAGAAGACCCCCGCCAAGAAGGCCGCGACCAAGACGGCCGCCAAGGCCACCGCGACCAAGGCGACCGCGACCAAGGTGGTCAAGAAGGCGGCCGCGAAGAAGGTCGCCAAGAAGACCGCCGACGGCGCCACGACCAAGGCCGCGGCCGCCAAGAAGGCATCCGCTTCCCAGTAGTCCGCGAGCGTGATCGCCCGTTCCGGCGGGCGATCCGCGCGGTGGAGTGCGTCGGGGTCCTGCCGTAGCGTGTAGGCCGATACGCACCCAGGGGAAGGATCAGCGGATGACCGTCGACAACGAGCGTGAGCAGTTGATCGCGTTTCTCGCCGAGGAGCGGGACCTCTTTCGGATCACCCTGCGCGGGTTGACCGACGAGCAGGCCCGGCAGCGCAGCACGGTCAGCGAACTCACCCTCGGCGGTCTGCTGCACCACATCAACAACTGTGAGCGGCACTGGACGACCATCCTGGTCGAGCGCGACGAGAACGCCGAAATCGATCTCGCCGCAATGGATTCCGAGTACAAGATGGGTGCGGACGAGACGGTCGCCGGACTGCTCGCCGAGTGGGAGGCGACCGCCGAGCACACCGCGAAGGTGATTCGCGAACTCCCGACCCTGGACGACACCGTGCCGCAGCCGATCGCGCCGTGGACCCCGGAGCCGGTGCGGCTGCCGGTGCGCTGGGTGCTGCTGCACATCCTGCGGGAGATCTCCCAGCACGCCGGGCACGCGGACATCATCCGCGAGGCGGTCGACGGGGCGAATTCCACGTATTCGCGCATGCCCTGACGCGCCGCACCCGGCGGGGAGCGGGGGTGTCGGGGGCCGACAGTAGGGTGTACGGCGTGGCAGGAGTCTTCGATCGGCTGGTGGGGCAGGACGCGGTCGAGTCAGATCTGCGGGTCGCGGCGGTGGCCGCGCGGGGTGGCGCGGGGGTCTCGGCCTCGGCCATGACGCATTCGTGGCTGTTCACCGGACCGCCCGGGTCGGGCCGATCCGAGGCGGCGCTGTGTTTCGCGGCGGCGTTGCAGTGCACCGATCCGGAGACACCCGGGTGCGGCACCTGCCACGCGTGCACCACGACGATGGCCGGAACCCACGGCGACGTGCGCCGGGTCGTGCCCGAGGGGTTGAGCATCACCACCAAGGAGATGCGGTCGATCGTGCAGGTCGCCGCGCGCCGTCCCAGTACCGGGCGGTGGCAGGTGGTGGTGGTCGAGGACGCCGATCGCCTGACCGAGGGCGCGGGCAACGTGCTGCTCAAGGTGGTCGAGGAGCCGCCCGCGCGGACGGTGTTCCTGCTGTGCGCGCCGTCGGTGGATCCGGAGGACATCTCGGTGACGCTGCGTTCGCGGTGCCGGCACGTGCACCTGTCGACGCCGTCGGCGGACGCGATCGCGCGGGTGCTGCGCGAGCGTGACGGGCTGCCGGCCGATCAGGCGTCCTGGGCGGCGGCCATCAGCGGCGGCCATGTCGCGCGGGCGCGCAGGCTGGCCACCGACGAGGACGCGCGGGCCCGGCGCAAGCGGGCGCTGGCGCTGGTCGCGGCGACAGCCCGGCCCGGGGTGGCCTATACCGCCGCCGACGAGCTGGTGAAGTCGGCCGATGACGAGGCCAAACAGTTGACCGTCGGCCGTGACGAGCAGGAACGCGAGGCGCTCGCAACCGCGCTCGGCGCGGGCGGCACCGGTAAGGGCGCGGCGTCGGCGACCCGCGGTTCGGTCGGCGTGCTCAAGGAGTTGGAGAAGCGCCAGAAGTCCCGCGCGACCCGCACCGGCCGCGATGCCCTGGACCGCGCGCTCATCGATGTCGCGGGCCTGTACCGCGATGCCCTCGCGGTCCGTTTCGGCGCGGCGACCGCGGACTCGAAATCCGGTGTGACACTGACGCATCCGGATATGGCCGACCAGATCCGCGAGCTCGCGGGCGATGTCCGCCCCGAGGGCCTGCTGCGCTCGATCGAGGCGGTCCTGGATTGCCGCGAGGCCCTGGAGACGAACGTGAAGCCCCGCTTCGCGGTGGCGGCGATGGTCGCGACCCTGATAGCGGCCCGCTCCGCGTGACCGTGACCACCGATTTTCGCGATCCGGCACCGAGACGATAGACTCGCACCGCCGGAAGGCACGCCGCCTTAGCTCAGTCGGTAGAGCGCTTCACTCGTAATGAAAAGGTCGGGGGTTCGATTCCCCCAGGCGGCTCCGCGAAAAGGCCCCCGATACTCGAAGTATCGGGGGCCTTTTCGTGTGGTGGGGCGGGGTTTTCGGGCGTTGTGCACAGGCCCGGGACGGGTGGGGATGGATCCGGCGGACCGGTCAGGAGAACAGGCCGCGGCCGGTCGTCAGGGGGAGGTCGGTGGCGGTCAGGAGGCCGGGGCGGGCCGTGACCACCGCGGGGACCGCGCTGACCAGGCGGGCCGCCGTGCCGACCACGCCCGCTTCGGCGTGGTCGCCGTTGCTGTAGAGCTGCAGGTCCAGGGTGTAGTCGGGTTCGCCCTTGATTTCCACTCGGTAGCAACCCTTTCCGGCCGGTTGGGGCCAGTCGGGGGCGAGGTCGGGGTGCAGGCGGGTGACGTGTTCGAGGGTCAGGAGGGTGCGGTCGCCGCGCACGCCGTGCAGTTGGAAGCGCAGGGCCGCGGCCGTGCCGGGGTCGATGACGCGGTCGCCGACCTTGATTGCTTCGGTGGCGGGGAGGCGTTCGAAATGCTGTGTCACGGTGTCTATTTCGACATCGAGAGCGTTGGCGAGCTGGCGGATGACGCTGCCCCAGGCGAGGGTGAGGACGCCGGGTTGCAGGAGCAGGGGCAGGTCGTCCAAGGCGCTGCCGAAGCCCATGATGTCGAAGACGACCTTGGGGTTGTCGTAGGTGGAGTAGTCCATGATCTCCGAGCAGACGATGGCGTCTATCCGCTCGGAGCCGCTGGAGAGCACCAGGGGCAGCCAGTCGTTGGCCCAGCCGGGGTCGATGCCGTTGACCCAGAGCGAGGCGTTGCCCGCTTCGGCGGCTTCGACGATGGGGGCGATGGCCTCGTCGGGGAGGGTGCCGTAGGGGAACTGGAGGAAGACGGGGCTGCTGGAGACCACGTTGATGCCCGCGCGCAGGAAGGTCTTCAGGTCCTCGACCGATTCCATGAGGCGGTCGTCGGCCATGGCGGTGTGGACTATGCAGTCCGGTTTCAAGGCGATGAGGGCTGCGGCGTCGGTGGTCGCGAGGATGCCGGTTTCACGGTCCAGGCCCGCGAGTTCGCCCGCGTCCCTACCCGCCTTGGCGGGGCCCGATACCCAGACGCCGACCAGTTCGAGTTCGGGCCGGGCCAGGATCGAGCGCAGGGCGCGGCGGCCGACGTTGCCGGTACTCCATTGGACTACGCGATATGTCATGACGGACTCCGGTTCACAGGTCGGGGAGGCCGAGTTCGAGGTTGGGGGCCTCGATGCCGCCGTCGACTTCCAGGATCTTGCCGGTGATGTAGCCGCCGGCGGGGGAGCACAGGAAGACGATCGCGGCGGCGATCTCCCAGGGCTCGCCGAGGCGCTTGAGCGGGGTCGCGGACTCCATGCGGGCCTTGATCTCCGGGTTCTGGGCGACGACGTCCAGGGCCGAGGTCAGCACCGAGCCGACGGCGATCGCGTTCACGCGGATGCGGGGGGACAGGTCCGTGGCAGCCATCCGGGTCCAGTGCGCGAGGGCGGCTTTGGCGGTGCCGTAGGCGAGGAAGCCGCGGCCGGCGGTGCGGCCGAGCATCGAGGAGATCGAGACCACCGAGCCGCCGCCGGTCTGCAACAGGTGCGGGACCGCGGCCTGGGTGAGGGCGTGCGCGGTGGAGACGTTGAAGCGGAAGGCGTCTTCCAGGAACTGGGGGGAGGTGGTGGTGAAGGTGTTCGGCATCGTGCCGCCGACGTTGTTGACGACGATGTCGAGGCGGCCGAGTTCGGCGGCGGCCGTGTCGGCGAAGGCGGTGACGTTCGCCAGGTCCGACAGGTCGGTGGGCACGGTGATCGCGCGGCGGCCCAGGGCGCGGATCTTGCCGGCCACCTCCTCGATCTGCGCCGGGGTGCGGGCGGCGAGGGCGACATCGGCGCCGGCCTCGGCGAGGGCGAGCGCGGTGGCGGCGCCGATGCCGCGGCCCGCGCCGGTCACGATGGCCACGCGGCCGTCCAGTCGGAAAGAATCAAGAATCATCGGGTGCGGTCCCTCTCGGTGATGGCGGTCACACGAAGCTTTAAGAACATTCGCTTAACTGTCAAGGTGGAGTTCTTTCCGCCCTGGTGGCGGCTATTCTGCATACGGTGGAACCGCGCCCGGGCGTGCGGTCGGCGGGCGATGAGGGAGGTGCGGCGATGGCGGTGACCGAGGCACGGGAGCGGATCATCCTCGCGGCGGAACAGCTGATCGCGGAGCGCGGGCAGAGCGTGCCGCTGCGCGACATCGCCGCGGCGGCCGGGCAGCGGAACAATTCGGCGATCCAGTATCACTTCGGGTCGCGGGACGGGCTCATCGAAGCGGTGGTCGAGCTGCGGATGGGAACCCTCGAGGTGCGGCGGCTGGAACTGCTTGCGGAACAGGCGGGTTCGGGCACCGAGGTGGGGGTGCACGAGCTGCTCGAGGCCCTGGTCATCCCCATGTTCGAACTCGGGGAGCGGCACGGGATCAATCACTACGCGCGCTTCCTGGAACAGGTGCACACCCACCCGGCCGTCACCGACGCGAGCAATCTGGAGAGCGAGGCGCGCACGTCGGTGCGAGTCATCATGCAGCGCTTGGACGGTGCGCTCCCGGAGCTGACCCCGCGCCTGCGCGTGCGGCGGTTGCGCGCGCTGTCGACGGCGCTGTTCGCGCTGCTCGCCGATCACGAGCGCGCGGTCGAGGCCGGGCGGATCGCCGCGGGGGATGTGAATGCCTGGGGAGAAATCGTGGACATGCTCGCCGGGGCGCTCACCGCACCGGTCAGCACCCGCGTGCCGCTGCGCTGACGACCCACGCCGGTCTACCTGGCCCGCGCCGGGCCGACCACGCGGGGCACAGCGCGAGTCTGCTCGACCGGGGAGACTGCGGCGGCGCGAACTCTCCGACACCGACCGTTCGGCAGCGAGTGGAGCCGATGTTCGTCATCGTCCGGCGGTGGTCCGGGGTTCGATCGATCTCCCGCGCACCGATTTCCGGTGACCGGGGGTGCGAAGTCGGCGGTGACCTGGCAGGCCCCGGAGGGCGCCGCTAACGTTGATGCTCGTGGACACCGCTCTCGGATTCGAATCCAGGACCCGCCCCAATCGGTGGGGCGTGGGTCTTCCGTTGCTCGTGGGCGGCGGGGTGGCGGCGGGGTTCGCGGCCTTGCACTTTCGCGACCCGCACGTGGAGGGGTCGTGGGGGCTATGTCCTTTCCAGGAGCTCACCGGATATTGGTGCCCCGGCTGCGGCGGGCTGCGCGGGCTGCACAATCTGACCGACGGCCGGGTGCTCGACGCGATCCAGAGCAATGTGCTGATCGTCCCGCTGCTGCTCGGGTTCCTCGTCTTCTGGAGTGTGTGGCTGGTTCGCGCCTGGCGCGGCGACCCGAGGCCCCGACTACCCAAGGTGCTGCCGCGCTCCGCGCTGTGGGTGGTCCTCGTGCTGCTCTTCGCTTTCACCGTGCTGCGCAACACCCCGTGGGGGACGTGGCTCGCTCCGGTGTGACGGGTCGTGGCGGACCGTGCACCTGTGGATGATTCGCCGGCGCATCGCCTCCTGAACGGGAGCTATCGGGCATTTCGTGCGCTCAGTGCCGGTCGGCAGGTTGTGCACAGCTGTGGATAACTCGGCGTTGCACCGTATTCCAGTTGGCATCGAGTTCCGCCCGAGGCGGGCATCGAGTACCGCACCCCGGCGGCGTGCCGGGGGAATGAGAGCCGACTGCCGGGGCATGCTCTCGCTATGAGCGATTCATTGCGAGAGCGGGTGCGGGCCAAGCTGATCCGGCAGTTGGCGGAGGACGGGCCGCCCGACATCGAGCAGGAAGACGGCCGGCAGCTGTCCGTGCAGGACGATCTCGATCTGCTGAACGCCGTGGGCGACGACGACCCGGTGGTGGAGGAACTCGCGGCGCGATACCTGGTGCCGTAGCGCGACCGCCGGCGGATCGGGGCGCGGAGCACCCGCGATCTCGATCGGGTCCTGTTCCCGGTGGCCGTGTCTCACGTGCGGTACCGCGGTCGCATCGAATCCGATTCGATGCGACCGCGAACGCCGGGACGTCAGAACCCGCAGGGGGCCGCACCCGCGTCGGTGGCGGCGAACGGGCGGGTTTCGGGAGAGGGGTTCCAGTGGCCGTCGGTCTTGGCATAGTCCCAGCCCGGACCCTTGTGGACGAGTGTGGATATCGCGTCCACGAGGCGATCGACATCCGCGGCGGTGGTGCCCAGGCCGATGCTGGCCCGCAGTGCCGCGTCCACGCCGAGCCGGGCGAGCAGCGGATGCGCGCAGAAGCGTCCGTCACGCACCCCGATGCCGTGCTCGGCCGACAGATACGCCGCGACCTGCCCGGGTTCGAAACCGTCCACGGTGAACGCGACGATGCCGACCGCGTCGGTGCTGTCCCGCCACACCCGCAGGAAGTGCACGCCGGGAACGGTCGTCAATCCGTAGCGCAGCCGCTGCGTGAGGTACCGCTCGTGCTCGAGTACCTCGGTCTCGTCGAGTCCGGCGAGGGTGTCGCAGGCCGCGGCGAGCGCCGCCACGCCCAGGACGTTCGGCGACCCGGCCTCGTGGCGCTGCGGGGCGGGCGCCCATTCCACGCGGTCCGGGGTCACCGAGCGCACGGCGCCGCCGCCGGCCAGGTAGGGCTCGGCCGCGTCGAGCCAGTCGCGGCGGCCGACCAGCACGCCCGAGCCGAAGGGCGCGTACGCCTTGTGCCCGGAGAAGGCGAGGTAGTCGATGCCCGTGGCGCGCAGATCGATTCGCCGGTGCGGGGCGAGCTGCGCGGCGTCCACCAGGATGCGGGTCCCGCACTGGTGCGCGATCCACGCCAGCCGCTCCAGCGGGAGCAGCTCGCCGGTCACGTTGGACGCGCCCGTGATCGCCAGCAGCGCGGCGGGTTTGGCGCACAGTTCGGCGACCACCCGCTGAACGGTCTCCTCGATGGTGTCCGCGACCGGCACCACCCGGCGGCCGTGCCGGGTCCACGGCAGGAAGTTGGCGTGGTGTTCCACGTCCAGCACGACGGTGTCCCCGGGCACGCAGGCCGCGAGCAGGTTCAGCGCGTCGGTGGTGTTGCGGGTGAACACCGTGACCTGGTCGTCGGCGGCGTTCAGGAAGCGGGCGACCGAACCGCGCGCGGCCTCGTAGCAGTCGGTGGACACGCGCGAGGCGTAGCCCGCGCCGCGGTGCACGCTGGCGTAGTACGGCAGCAGCGCCGCGACCCGGTCGGTGACCTGCGCCAGTGCCGGTGCGCTGGCGGCGTAGTCGAAGTTGGCGTAGTCGATCTCGCCACCCTGGACGAGGGGAACGCGCAGGTCGCAACCGGAGACGGTGGCGAGGGGGGCACAGCTGCGGTCGGCGAAAGCAGTCATCACGAAATCCCATCGGGGCAAGGGACGCGCGATCAGAGAAAGGAATGATCGAGAGTCCGCGCTTGCCGCGCCCGGTCGGGCGGCGGCCCGGTCGTCACCTGGAGCACCCCACCGCGGAGGAGGGTTGCCGACCAGCTAGCCAGGGCTTTGCGCTGGTACTCATGACCTGATTGAGAAGGCTTGCAGACGATCGGCGGCATTGTCAACCCCTTCCGGAAAATCATCCGAAAGTTGGATGGGCTGGGGCGGAAAGGTCGAATCGCGAGAACGTTGCTGACCCGTACAGTCGATTTTGAAGTTAGGGTAGCCAAAGTAGTGCGCCCTGGGAGTTGAAGCGAGGATGCTCGATCATGTTGGAGACCAGCACACCGTTCTCGACGCTCATCCGCACCGCGACCGAGCAGCAGCACGCCGAGGCGGAGCATTCCACGTTCATGCGTGACCTGCTCACCGGTCAGCTGGGCGTGGAGGCGTTCTACCGCTACACCTCGCAGCTGTGGTTCGTTTACGAGGCACTCGAAAAAGACACGGCCGCACTGGCTTCGGACCCCGCCGCGGGCCCGTTCATCCGCCCCGAGCTGGCGCGCCTGGCCGCGCTGGAGACCGATCTGGCCCACCTCGGCGGACCGAACTGGCGTGACGAGCTGACCGCGCTGCCCGCCACCGCCGCCTACGCGGCCCGGGTGCGCGAATGCGCGCGGACCTGGCCCGCTGGCTACGTGGTGCACCACTACACCCGCTACCTGGGCGATCTCTCGGGCGGCCAGGTCATTCGCGGCACCGCCGAGAAGCTGTGGAACCTGCCGAAGAAGGGCGACGGCGTGCGGTTCTACGTCTTCGACGAGATCGCCAATCCGGCCGCGTTCAAGCGCGAGTACCGGGCGAATCTGGACGCGCTGCCGCTGGCCGCCGGCGAGGTCGAGCGCGTCCTGGACGAGGCCCGCCTCGCCTTCTCCCTGAACACCGACGTGTTCCGCGAACTGGGCACGGAGTTCGGCGCGCGAATCTGAATTCCGGACGCCCGGAAGGCCGTTGACCCCGTTTCATCAGGGCGGGGCGGCGGTCTTCCCGCTCACCCATGGCGGTATTCCCTTGCATCCACCTCGGTGATGCGCTGCCATGGGTGAGTGAATCCCGCTCTGCTGCTGAGCTTCATCGGGCTGTGCGTGCTGCTGGCCCTGACTCCCGGTCCCGACACCTTCCTGGTGCTGCGCTACGCCATGGCCGGCCCGCGTCCGGCGATCGCGGCGGCCGCGGGGTCGGCGGCGGGCGGCATCGTCTGGGCGCTGGTGGTCGCGGCGGGTGTCGCGGCGCTGCTGGAGCAGTCCGCCACCGCCTATCGCGTGCTCAAGGTGATCGGCGGAATCTACCTCGTATACCTCGGGGTTCGGGCGCTGCTCGCGCATCGGCGGGCCCGGCGGGAGGCGGAGTCGGAGCTCACGGGCGCGGCGCCGCAGGGGCGCGCCGCCTCGGTTCGCTCGGCATTCGCCGCCGGTTTGCTGTCCTGCGTGCTGAACCCGAAGGTCGGCCTTTTCTATCTCGCCGTGCTGCCGCAGTTCCTCACCAAGGTGACCTTCGCGAACACCCTGGCGCTCGGCGCGATCGAATCCGTCATCGCCGCGATCGAGATGGTGCTGCTGGCGATGATGGCCGCGCGGGCGGTGGAGCTGTTGCGCCGGCCGCGGGTGCGAGATCGGCTGGAGCAGTTGAGCGCGGGGATTCTCGCGGCGCTGGGCGTGGGCACCGCGGCGTCGGCGACCTGACCCTCCACGCTGCGAATCAGTCCGCGATCTCCGCGCGGTGATACGCGCCGTCGTAATACACCAGCGGCCCGACCGCGGGCGCGTCCTCGGTGTTGTCGTGTACCCGCGTCACCAATCCGATGACCAGGGTGTGGTCCCCGATCGGAATGAGCTGGTGCACGGTGGCGCGCACCCAGATCGGGGTGCCGTGCAGCACCGGTTCGCTCGTCTCGAGCGTCGTCCACAGCGACCGGTCGGTGAAGCGTTCCTCCGCGGTCCGGCTGAAGCGCTGCGCGAGGTGCTTCTGGTGCTCGCCGAGGAAGTGCACGACGAACGATTCGGCCTTGGTCATGGCGGCGATGCTCGACGAGGTGGCCGCGATGTTGAACGAGATGAGCGGCGGCTGGGCCGAGAGCGAGGCGAACGAGGTCGCGGTGAAGCCGACCGGCCCGCCGTCGGAGTTCAGGGTGACGATGGTGACGCCCGCGGGGTAGTGCCGCATGGCGGCGCGATACTGCTGGGCGGTGATGCCGCTCAGGTCGTCGGGCACGTGGAGCTCGGCGCCGGGCGTCGGAGAATCGGTCACCTTCCGAACCTACGTTGTCGAGCCGCCGGATATTCCGCACGGTCCGAAATTGAGTCGTTCGGTTTGTCCCGAATGCACGATGCGGTGATCGCGGTCAGTCCACGTCGATGGCCAGCCCGGCGGTGATGCGCACGAGTTCGCCGAAGGTGGTGCGGAAGACCGTGTTCGGATGCCCGCCGGCTGCCCACAGCTCCCCGTGCGCCGCCAGCGCGGTGTCGATGAAGGTCGGCAGATTGAGCGGATGCCCGACCGGCGCGACGCCACCGGCCGGTTGCCCGGTCAGCTGCCGGACCATGGTGACGGGTGCGCGGCAGAGCGTCCCCTCCAATCGTCGCCCGGTGGACTCCAGATTCACCTGGTGCGCGCCCGAGACCAAGAGCAGCACCGGATCGTCGTCCAGCAGGAAAACCAGGGATTTGGTGATCGCTCCCAGTGCGACCCCCAGCGCCTGGGCGGCGTCCTGCGCGGTGTGTGCGGGACGGGGCTGGGTGAGGATCACCCCGTGGTGCCCGCGGGCGATGAGTGTGTCGGAGACTCTGGCAGCGACCGGTGGTAAGGACCTGCGCATGGGACAAGGGTAGAGCGATTGCGGTGGATGTGCCGGGGTTCAGTATTCGGGATATCCCGCTTCCGGCCCGAGCATGCGCGTGAGCCGAGCGCGGGTGATGCGCGCCAGCTCGGCGACCGTCCGGTCCGAAACGGATTCGTGCGCACAGGAATCGAACGCTTCGGCCAGGCCGGCGGGGGACAGGGCGTGCAGTTCCGCGTCGGCGGCGGTGAAGAGGGCGTCGTAGCCCGGGTAGGGCCGGCCGTCGGCGATCTTCTCGGCCCAGGTGACGCTGCAGCAGCATTCGTAGAGGGCGTGGATGGCACGGCGGCGGGGGAGGGAATTGAAGTGGTCGAGGCCGAGCCCGTGATGCATCAGCATCAGGACCTCCATCACGGTGAGCGCGGTTCGGGGGGCCGATTAATGGTCTGTCCGGCAGGTGATCGGAAACCAGTGCGCCGCATCAGATTTAGCACAGGATTTACACCGCCCGCCCGGACCTTCCGCACCCCCGATACGCTGGACCGATGACCGATTGGAAGGCTTTCGAGGTCGAGAGCAAGGACCACGTCGCGACGGTGACGCTGACCGGCCCCGGCAAGGGCAATGCCATGGGCCCGGACTTCTGGCGTGAGCTGCCGCTCATCTTCGGCGAACTCGACGCCGACCCCGAGGTGCGGGCCATCGTGCTCGCCGGTTCGGGTAAGCATTTCTCCTACGGGCTGGACCTGCCCGCCATGGCGCCGGTCTTCGGGCCGCTGCTGGGCGGCGCGCTGGCGGGGCCGCGCACCGACTTCCTCAAGCAGGTGCGGTCCATGCAGGATTCGGTCACCGCGGTGGCGAACTGCGTCAAGCCGGTGATCGCGGCCGTGCAGGGCTGGTGCATCGGCGGCGGGCTCGATCTGATCGCGGCCGCCGACATCCGCCTGGCCAGCGCGGACGCCAAGTTCAGCCTGCGCGAGGCCAAGGTCGCGATCGTGGCGGACATCGGTTCGCTGCACCGGCTGCCGGGCATCATCGGCGAGGGCCACCTGCGCGAACTCGCGTACACCGCCAAGGACATCGACGCGGCGCGGGCGGAGAAGATCGGCCTGGTCAACGACGTGTTCGAGGATCAGGACGCGGTGCTGGCGGCGGCGCACGCCATGGCGCGCGAGATCGCGGACAACCCGCCACTGGTGGTGCAGGGCATCAAGGACGTGCTCGATCAGCCCAAGGCGGGCAAGGTCGCGGACGGCCTGCGCTACGTGTCGGCGTGGAACTCGGCCTTCCTGCCCTCGGAGGATCTGACCGAGGCGATCCAGGCCGTGTTCGAGAAGCGGGCGCCGCGCTTCCAGGGGAAGTAGCGGCCAGCGAAGCTGTGAAAACGACAGGGTGGCACGGAATTCCGTGCCACCCTTCGTCGTGTCAGCGCGAGCTCAGTGGCCCTGCTCCTGCAGGCGCGCGTACGCCTCGGTGACGAGCTTCTCGGCCTTCTCGCGGCCTTCCCAGCCCTCGACCTTGACCCACTTGCCGGGCTCGAGGTCCTTGTAGCGCTCGAAGAAGTGCGAGATCTCCTTGCGCTGGAACTCTGGGATGTCCTCGACGTCCTGGATGTGGTTCCAGCGCTTGTCGCCGGCGGGCACCGCGACGAGCTTCTCGTCGGTGCCGGCCTCGTCGCTCATGATGAGCACGCCGACGGGGCGGGCCTCGACGATCACGCCCGGGAAGACCGGCTCGGGCAGCAGCACCATGCAGTCGAGGGGGTCGCCGTCGCCGCCGAGGGTGTTCTCGATGTAGCCGTAGTCGGCCGGGTACATCATGGGGGTGTACAGGTAGCGGTCCAGCCGCACGCGTCCGGTCTCGTGATCAACCTCGTATTTGTTGCGCTGACCCCGGGGGATCTCGATGGTGACGTCGAACTCCACGTCATCTCCTTTTTCGGTGGGCGGTAGGGCTGCCGACTCGCCAGCTCGTTCGGGGGAACGACTGCGCAACGAGGATAGTGTGGGACCCGGGTGCGTGGGTTCGGCAGGGACGCCCGAGGCTTATTCGACGCCCGAGGCAGACATCAGGGAGACGGCGGCAGGTGGCTCGGAACAAGCAGAACATGGGTGGGCTGGAAGCCAAGCGGCGTCGTAAAACCTGGATCGTGGTCTCATCGGTGCTGGTCGTGGTGCTGGCGGCCGGTACGGCGGTGGTGCTGACGGTGCAGCCGTGGACCGAGGAGTTCCGGCACGGCGGCTTGACGATCGCCGCGCCGCCCTCGCCGGTGCGCGCGCTGCAGCAGCTGAGTCCCGCGCCGGCGACCGCGCCCGCGCCGACGGCCGCCGGGCTGTCGGCCGCGCTGGCGCAGGTGGCGACCACGCCGGATCTGGGTGTCTTCGCGGCCTCGGTGACCGACGCCGAGACCGGAAACGTGCTCTGGACAATGGATCCCGACAAACCCATGATTCCGGCGTCCAACGCCAAGGTGCTGTTGAGCGCCGCCGCGCTGCTGGCCCTGCCGCCCGATCACCGGGTGACCACGCGGGTGATGGCCGGGACCGCGGGCAACGAGCTGGTGCTGGTCGGCGGCGGCGATCCCACGCTCACCGCGCAGCCGGACGGTAAGGGCTACTACGAGAACGGGCCCCGGCTCGCGGACCTGGTGCAGCAGATCCGCAAGACCGGCCGCAAGTTCGACACCATCGTCGTCGACACCTCCGCGTACGCGGGCCCGACCATGGCCAAGGGCTGGGATCCGGTCGATATCGGCGGCGGATCCATCGCGCCGATCGAATCGGTGATGATCGACGGCGGCCGGCTCGATCCCCTGGTCGAGTACTCTCCGCGCACCACCACGCCCGCGCTGGACGCCGGGCGGCGGCTGGCGCAGGAGCTGGGCGTCGATCCGGGGAAGACGCGGATCGGGAACGCCTCCCCGGGCGCGGTGGAGGTCGCCGCCGTGCATTCCGCACCGCTGCGGGATCGCCTGCGCGACATGATGGTTCATTCCGACGACGTGCTGGCCGAGACCATCGGCCGGGAGATCGCGGCGGCCACCGGCGCGGAACTGTCCTTCGACGGCACCGTCACCGCCATGGGCACCACGCTGCGCGCGGCCGGTTTCGACACCGCCGGGCTGACGCTGCACGACACCAGCGGGCTCTCGGTCGACGATCTGATTCCGCCGCGCCTGCTCGATCGCCTGGTCGCGGTCGCGGCGCTGCCGTACAACGCTGGTGCGCAGGCCACTTCGGGCCCGGACGCGGGCGCCGCGGATCCGCTCGCCGCGCTGCTGGACTATCTGCCGGTCGCGGGCGCCACCGGGACCCTCGCCGAGCGCTACACCGAGCGTAATCGCGCGGCGGCGGGCTGGGTTCGCGCCAAGACCGGAACTCTGGACGTGGCAAGCTCGTTGGTGGGGTATGTGCTCGACAACGACGGGCGCGTACTCACCTTCGCGCTGATGTCGAACAAGCGGCTCCCCGGTGCGAGCCGTCCGGCGTTGGATGCCTTCGCCGCGGTCCTGCGCAATTGTGGCTGCTCCTGACGGGTGGATGAATATGACCGAATCCCACGACAATTCGGCCGCCGGTGCTCACCGTGACGGCGTGCTGGTCGAGACCGGTTCCAGGTCCCGTTCGGCGCTGACCGGCGCCGTGGACTGGACGCTGGCCGCCCGCACCGGCGCCGCGCTGGTGCCCGCGGGTCCGCGCACCACCCGGCATGCCGCCGAGCAGGCGGTGGCCGAGTTGTCGGCCGCCTCGATCCGGGCCGAGGGTCCGGTGCGCGAGGTGAGCGGGCTCATCGACGACGGCGCGATTCCGGCGGCGCGGGTGGTGGACCGGCCGGGCTGGATCACCGCCGCCGCCGATTCCATGGCCCAGCTCACCGGCACCGGGGTCGATCCCGAACAGGGCCGGTTCGCGGGCAAGCCCGGCGGCGTGCAGGCCGGGGCCATGCTGGCCTTCCTGTCCACCGCGATCCTGGGTCAGTACGACCCGTTCAGCGGCCCGGACGGGACGCTGCTGCTGGTCGCGCCGAACATCATGGCGGTCGAGCGCGCACTCGGGGTGCCGCCCAGCGACTTTCGGCTCTGGGTCTGCCTGCACGAGGTGACGCACCGGGTGCAGTTCTCCTCCGCGCCGTGGCTGGCGGAGTACATGCAGCGCAACGTGGAACTGCTCGGCGAGGCGGGTGACGAGCCGCTGCAGGACATGCTCGGGCGGCTGCTGGAGGCGGTCAAGGAGCGCCGCCGCGGCGAGCCGGACCCGGCGGGCGGCGTCGTCGGCCTGCTGCGCGCCACCCAGGCCGAACCCCAGCGCGAGGCCCTGGATCGCCTGCTCATGCTCGGCACCCTGCTCGAAGGCCACGCCGACCACGTGATGGACGCCGTCGGCCCGGCCGTGGTGCCGTCGGTGGCCCGGATCCGCTCGGCGTTCGATCAGCGCCGCCGCCGGCCCGGCAACCCGCTGCAGCGCCTGCTGCGGGCGCTGCTCGGCATGGACGCCAAGGTCGCGCAGTACGTGCGCGGCAAGGCCTTCGTGGACGAGGTGGTGAACACCGTCGGCATGGACCGCTTCAACACCATCTGGACCAACGCCGAAACCCTGCCCCGCACAGCCGAAATCGGCGAACCCCAGCTCTGGGTGTCCCGCGTCCTGGGATAGCACGGGACTCCGTGCGACGATCTGGTGGTGAGTGACCGCCTCCGACTGCCCGAGACGCGAGCCGCGTTGGCGCTGCGGCACGCGGTGCGGGGGTGGCTCGGGCGGTACCTGCCCGGGGGTGGGGTGGTGGCCGTCGGGTTGTCCGGGGGTGCGGACTCGCTGGCGTTGACCGCCGCCGCGGTGGTCGAGGCCGAGGCGGTGGACGCGCTCGTCGTCGATCACGGATTGCAGGAGGGGTCGGGGGACGTCGCCGGGGACGCGGTCGCGGCGGCGCTGGCGCTGGGGTGCCGATCGGCGCGGGTGCTGCGGGTCGAGGTCGGGCGGGCGGGCGGGCCGGAGGCGGCGGCGCGGCGGGCACGCTACGCGGCGCTGGATCGGGCGCGGGGCGGGCTGCCGGTGTTGCTCGGGCACACCCTCGACGATCAGGCCGAGTCGGTGTTGCTCGGGTTGGCGCGCGGGTCGGGCGGGCGGTCCATTCGAGGCATGGCCGAGTTCGACGAGCCGTGGGGGCGGCCGCTGCTGGGGGTGCGGCGGGCGGTGACGCGGCAGCTGTGCGCGGACGCCGGGCTGACGCCGTGGGAGGACCCGCACAATCTCGCGCCGGAGTTCACCCGGGTGCGGCTGCGGACCGAGGTACTGCCGCTGCTGGAGGAGGTGCTGCAGGGGGGCGTGGCCCCGGCGCTGGCCCGGACCGCGGCGCAGCTGCGTGAGGACGGCGAGGTGCTCGACGCGCTCGCTGAAAGTTTGCTGGCTGCGTCTCGTAATGAGCGTGGACTCGAGATCGAGACGCTCGCCACTGCGCCGGCCGCGATTCGCCGCCGCGTCATTCGCGCCTGGTTGCTCGAGGGCGGCGCAAAATCATTGACGGACACCACTTTACGTGCGGTGGAGGCGCTCGTGACGCGATGGCGGGGGCAGGGCGGGGTCGCGCTCGGCGGTTCACCGAGTGGGACGAGGTTGGTTGCCGCGCGTGAACATGGCACGCTCATACTTGGCTGGGACCGCGTCGACACCGATGCCGGTCGACACCATCAGTGAAGGGATACCAGCGGACGTGTACGGGGACGACATCGCGTCGGTGCTGATCAGCGAGGACGAGATCGCGGCGAAGGTCGACGAGCTCGCGGCTCTGGTAGCCAAACGTTATCCGGCCGACGCGCCCGAGGGCGATCTGCTGCTGGTGGGCGTGCTCAAGGGCGCGATCTTCTTCATGACCGATCTGGCGAAGAAGCTCACCGTGCCCACCCAGATGGAGTTCATGGCGGTCTCTTCCTACGGTTCCTCGACCTCGTCGTCGGGCGTCGTGCGGATCATGAAGGACCTCGACAAGGACATCGCGGGCCGCAACGTGCTGATCGTCGAGGACATCATCGACTCCGGCCTGACCCTGTCGTGGCTGCTGCGCAACCTGTCCAGCCGCAATCCCGCCTCGCTCGAGGTGGTGACCCTGCTGCGCAAGCCGGACGCGCTGCGCACCCAGGTGGACGTCATGGCCGTCGGCTTCGACATCCCGAACGAGTTCGTGGTGGGTTACGGCCTCGACTACGCCGAGCGCTACCGCGATCTGCCGTACATCGGCACCCTGCACCCGAACGTCTACGGGGGCTGAGGCCGGGGGCGAACGCCTCGCGGGCCCGGTTCCCGATCGAGCCGCCGACCGATTCCGGTTGGCGGCTCGGCTGTCTCCGGGTGTGCGGCGTGTCATCCGGTGGGCGTTTCGCCCTTCCTGTGATGAAACTCACGTTCAACGGCCGGCGGCTGTGATCCGGTTTGCCGGGCGGCGTTGCTGGGCGGCGGCGCTCGAGTCGCGCCGGTCGGCGCGGGTGTGTAGCGTGCTGTGTGTTACTGCTGGTCACATGCCCGCATGAAATCCCGCCTCCGCCACGAGCGTGAATGGCCAGGAATTCGCCCTACCGGTTACCGGAATGTTACGGCCTGGCCCTATGCTCTCTGTAACAAACCTGATGGCTGTTTTCTGAGTCGATTTCCGACTTTCGAACCAGATACGGCTGGTAATTCAAGACCGATTCTGATAGCAAGGGGCTATGGACCCGCATTTGCGCGACCTGCGGTATTTCGTCGCCGTCGCTGAGGAACTGCACTTCACCAACGCCGCCCAGCGGCTGCACATCGCACAGCCGACCCTGTCCCGGCAGATTCGGCAGCTCGAACGCCAGCTCGACGTGGTCCTGTTCGACCGCAACCAGCGCAGCGTCGCACTCACTGTCGCGGGCAAGGAACTCCTGGAAGGCGCACGCCGCATCCTGGAGCTGTGGGAAGTCACCAACGTCGCACTGCAGGAGGCGGGTGAGGTGCTGCGCGTCGGCATCCAGTCGTCCATCGGGCGCGGCCTGATCACCGACCTGGAGAGCGCCAGCGGCCACCGGCTCGCCCTGCACTCCGCGTCCTGGACCGACCCGTCCAGCGGGCTGGCCGGGCGCCAGGCCGATCTGGCGCTCATGTGGCTGCCCGTGCCCGACACCGGCCGCTACCGCTGGCAGGTGCTGCGCACCGAACCGCGCTGGGTGCTGCTGCCGGAGAACCACGCGCTCGCGGGTCAGGAGACCATCGAGTTCGCGGATCTGGTGGACGAGCCGTTCATCGCCATGCCCGCCGAAGCCGGTGCGGCCCGCGACTTCTGGCTCGGCGCCGACGCCCGCAACGGCCGCCAGGCCAAGATCGGCGCGGAGGCGGCCACCGCGGAGGAGCGCCTGGAGGCGGTCTCCCTCGGACTGGGTGTCTGCCTGCTCGCCGAGAACAACGTCCCGATGTACCGCTGGCCCGGCCTGACCGCGCGTCCCGTCTCCGGACTGGCGCCGTGCGAACTCGCCGTCGCCTGGCGCGCGGACGACGATCGCCCGACCATCCTCGAATTCGCGGCCCGCGTGCTCGACGGTGGTTTCGCGGTGCGCGTCCCCGCCACCCAGGGCTAGTACCACCGCGGCGGGAATTCTCGCGGGGTACGGGTGCGTCGGCCGCGAGGTCGGTTGCCCGTTCCCGGTGGGTCATCCGCCTCGCGTGAGCAGTGCTCGCTCGCAACGGTTGTGGCCTCGGGTCGGAGGCGATGCCACCGCCGTTCGGCGTGCGAAAAGGGCAGTCCCCTCGGGGACTGCCCTTTTCGTGTCTCTCAGGGGTGGGTGCGGCGCCAGGGGAGGATGGACTCTATCTGCGCGGCCAGGCGCAGCAGGGTCGACTCGCTGCCGGGCGGGCCCGCGAGCTGGGCCGCCAGGGGCATACCGGTGCGCGGATGCACGCCGGTGGGTACCGAGATGGCGGGCCAGCCGACCAGGTTCCACAGCGGCGTGAACGGGGAATAGCTCACGTTCGCAACCACATTGGCGAGCCACGGACGGCGGTGCCAGCGGCCCGCGCGGGGCGGCGAGGTGGCCAGCGTGGGGGTGATGACCACGTCGTAGCGCTCGAACCAGTCGAGCAGGCGGGCCTCGATGCGATCGACCTGCGCGGCGCGCACCAGGCCGCTGCGCAGCGCCAGCGCGCCCAGGGCGACGTGGGTGCGGGTGCGCGGCTGCAGCATCTCCGGGTAGGGAACGGTCGCGGCCTCGCGGGCGGCGTTGGCCACCCAGCGCAGCATGAGCGCGAAAGTCGCGCCCTGATAGGGGAGTTCGGACACCCCGATCGTGTGCCCGGCGCGCGCGGCGGCCGCGGCGGCGCGATCGGCCGCGGTGGTCCAGGCGCGGTCCACCCGGGCCAGGGGCAGCGGCGGCGCGGTGGCCAGTCCGATGCGCAGGGTCGGCGGCGACTCCAGGTCGGCGAGCGCCGCGCGATCGGCGAGGACCGACAGCATGAGCGCGGCATCGGCGACAGTCGTTGCCAGCACGCCGTTTTCGGTCATACCGCCCCAGGAATCCACCCCGACCTCGGCGGGCACCAGCCCGCGCCCGGGCTTGAGCCCGACCACGCCGCAGCAGGCCGCCGGAATGCGCACCGAACCGAGCCCGTCGTTGCCGTGCCCGAGGGTCACCATGCCCGACCCCACCGCCGCTCCGGAGCCGCCGGAGGAGCCGCCCGCGCTGAACCGCTGGTTCCAGGGGCTGCGCGTGATGCCCTCGGTCGAATCGGTGACGCCCCACAGCCCGAGTTCCGGCACGCTGGTGAGCCCGACGACCACCGCGCCCGCCGCGCGCAAACGCCGCACGACCGGGTGATCCGTCGCGGCGGGCAGGCCGTCACCCGCCAGCGAACCGGCGCGGGTGACCTCGCCCGCGACGTCGACGTTGTTCTTCACGACCACCGGCACCCCGGCCAGCGGCAGCATGTCCAGATCCGGCCGATCGGCGAGCGCGCGGGCCTCGGCCAGGGCGGCGTCGGTGCGAATCACGCTGAACGCGTTGACTTTCCGATCTCGGGCGTGAATGCGGTCGAGGGCGTCGCGCACCATCTGCTCGGGGGTGACCGAACCCTGCTGCACGGCGGCGGCGATTCCGGTCGCGGTGGTGGCGTCCACCGGCGGTAGGGGGTCGAGGAAGGGGGAGGAGTCGGGGGCGGGACTCGCCGGATGGGCCTCGGTGCGCGAGAGTGCTTCGTGTTCGATGTTCGCGCCGGTGGAGTCGTCCATATTCATCAGTACCCCGTTCACCGCCGTGCGGTCCGCTAGCGCGGTGCCCTCGTCGTACATGCTGGTGTTCCCCCGTCGTTTCGAGTCGAAATCGGGTGATCCGCTGTGCAGGCGCAAGTTATCATTTCCCGCAATTGCTCGGGGATGATGGTGTCGGGTGTGGCGGGAAATTATCCGCGACAGCAAGAGTTCGACAGTGCGGACGCCGTCCGGCGATGTCCGCGCCGAGCCAGATAGGTGCGGACATGGCTTCAGGTTCCGAGCGCCACCGCGGCCCGCACTCGGCGGGAACGGAATTCAGCGCGGTCGCGGCCTTCACCGCGGCCTGGGGTTCCGGGGCCGGGGCCGATCCGCCGAGCATCTCCGACTACCTGCCCGACGCCAGCACACTGCGCCGGGACGCCCTGCTCGAGCTGATCCGCGTCGATATGCGCCACCGCTGGCTGCGCCGCGCCGCGCCGCATCTGGCGCCCGGCTCCCTCCGTAAGCGCCTGACCGAGTACTGCGCCGAATTTCCCGAGCTCAGCGCCCAGGATCTGCCGCCCGGGCTGGTGTACGAGGAGTTCGTGATCCGCCGGCACAGCGGTGAGCGCGTCGACCCCAGCGAATGTCTGCGTGAGTATCCGGATCAGGCCGTGGAGCTGCGGGAACTGCTCATCGCCGATGACGTGGACCAGAGCACCCGGGCGCCGGGGCTGGACGCGGCCACGCGGGACGCGCCGGAGTCGCCCGGCGACGGTGAGTCCACTCGCGTCGGGACCCCGCCGCGGCGGTTCACCAGCGCCGGCCTTGACGAGTCGACGCGGCTGGGCTCGGTGGACGACGACGGTGAAGCGACCCAGCTGGGTCCCGTGCCCGGTGATGAGGGGGAAGCGACCCAACTCGGCCCCACGCCGGATGACGAGGGCGAGGCGACCCAACTCGGCTCCGCACCCGGCGACGAGGGCGAGGCGACTCGACGCGGTCCCGCGCCCGGTGATGATGCGGGCGAGGCGACCCAACTGGGCCCCGCGCCGGGCGACGAGGGCGAAGCCACCCAACTCGGGCCCGCACAGGATGACGAGGGCGAAGCCACCCGGCGCGGCGTGCCGCCCGGCGTGCGCACCCGGCCCGGGAAATCCCCGGGCGATTCGATTCCGCTGAGCGAACTGTTCGGTGACGCGACCCGGGCGGCAGGGGACCCCTTCGGGGAATCCACGCGCGCCGAGGACTTCTTCGGCGAACTCACCCGCGCCGGGTCCGGGCCGGACGAGTCCGCCCGGGCCCGCGCACTCGACGAATCCACGCGGGCGGGTTCGCTCGACGAGGCCACGCGCGCGGGTCGCGGGCTCGACGAATCAACCCGGGCCGGTTCCGGCCCCGACGCCACCGAGGCCGGCAGCGGGTCGGACGACGCCACGCGCGCCGGGCAGGCGCCCGACGACTCCACCCGCGTACCCGACACGGGCGAGGTGCCGGCCGAGACCCGCGCCACCGGCGGCCTGGCCGCGCCCGCGATGAGCGACCTGCTCGACCGCATCGAAATCGGCCAGAGCATAGACGATTTCGACCTGCTCACCGGGCTGGGCAGCGGCGCGTTCGCGCGCGTGTTCCTGGCCCGCCAGCGATCGCTGCAGCGGCTCGTGGCGGTGAAGATCTCCGCCGACCACGGCACCGAACCACAGACCCTGGCCCAGCTCGACCACGACTACATCGTGCGGGTGTTCGATCAGCGGCTGATCTCGGGGATCCGGTTCGAGTCCGGGCGGCGGCTGCGGCTGCTGTACATGCAGTTCCTGCCCGGCGGCACCCTGCTGGGCGTGCTGCGCTGGGTGCGCGCGACGCCGCTCGCCGAACGCAGCGGGCAACTGCTGCTGGACGCGGTGGACGCGGCCATGGAGGAGAAGGGCGAGATCCGGCCGACCGATTCCAGCGTGCGCGCCGAGATCGCGGGGCTGACGTGGCCGGAGGCCGTCGCGTGGCTGGGCCGCCGGTTGGCCGAGGCGCTGGACTACGCCGACGGGCACGGTGTCCTGCACCGCGACGTCAAGCCCGCGAACATCCTGCTCACCGCCGAGGCGGTGCCCAAACTGGCCGACTTCAACATCAGTTTCGCGCGCAATCTGGAGGACGCCAGCCCGGTCTCGTACTTCGGCGGCTCGCTGTCCTACATGTCGCCCGAGCAGCTCGAGGCCTGTCATCCCGGGCACGCGCACACCGCCGCCGACCTGGACACCCGCGCCGACATCTACTCCCTCGGCGTGGTGCTGTGGGAGCTGCTCACCGGTGCGAAACCGTTCGACGACAGCACCGCCGGTCCCGGCGACCACGGCGACCGCACGACCCTGGAGGCCATGCTCGAACGCCGGCGCGGCGGCGTCGACGCCCCGGCGCTGGAGCGGGTGCCGCAGGACTGTCCGGCCGCGCTGCGCCGGGTCCTGCTGACCTGCCTGGCCCCCGATCGCGAACAGCGCTGGAGCAGCGGCGCGGTGCTGGCCGAGCAGCTGTCGCTGTGTCTGGACCCGCGCGCCCGCGACCTGGTGGATCCGGCGCCGAACAGCTGGCGAATGCGCCTGCGGCCCTGGCTGGTTCCGCTGGTGACCCTCGCGGTCGCGATTCCGAACATCCTGGTCTCGGTGTACAACATCCTGCACAACGACACCCTGATCGTGAGCAGGCTCTCGGCCGAGGCCGAACGCAGCTTCACCCTCACCACCGCCACGGTGAACTCGCTGTTCTATCCGATAGGCATCGCGGTCATCATCTATCTGTGCCGGCTGGTCATCTCGGTGCCGCGGGGGCTGCGCAAGGGCCGCGAGTACGACGCGGAGACGCTGCGGCGGGCCCGCACCGACGTCCTGCTGTGCGGTGAGCGCATCTCCTTCGTGGTGTTCTCGCTCTGGGTGCTGGCGGGCATCACGTTCCCGATCGCGCTACGGCTGGCCACGGGGGAGATACCGGCGCGCGGCATGGTGCACTTCCTGGTGTCACTGGTGGTGTGCGGCGCCATGGCCGTGGCGTATCCGTTCTTCCTGGTCACCTTCTACCTGGTGCGCTGTATCTATCCGATGTTCCTGCGCGAGGGCGTCAGCGCCGACGACGTCGCCCTGCTGCATCGGCTGGGGCGGCGCTGCACGAGTTACCTGGCGGTGGCCGCCTCGGTGCCGCTGCTGGCGGTGGCGGGCGTGACGTTCCTGCCACCGGACGACATCCCGCTGGTGATCGTGGCGGTGCGCGTGCTGAGTGTCGGAGGCATCGCGGCCTTCGTGGTCGTGTACATCATGTTCCGTGCACTGGAAGCGGATCTGCGAGCCCTCGAACGGGTCGGTGTGTCCGTGCGGTCCCCGGAATCGAGGGAGCATGCGGGCAGCCGGGCGTGAGTGAGCACGCGCGGCGCGCCCTGGCCCGTTTCGCGGCCGAGTGGGAATCGCTGCTGCGCGGGCACCGCCGGGAACCGCCGTCGCCGGCGCACTACGTGCCGGACGCGGCCGCGGTGCGGCTCGAGGTGCTGGTCGACCTGGTGCGGGCCGACATCTCCCAGCGGCGCAGGCGCGCGGGCCTGGAGAAGCGGGTCTCGGCCTACCGCACCGAGTTTCCGGAGATCACCGGCAGCCCGGACTACGCGGAGCTGGTGTACGAGGAGTTCCTGGTTCGCGGCCGGTACGGGCCGCTGGACCCGGAGGTCTTCGGCGCCGACTACCCGGAGGTGGCGGGCGAGTTGCGTGAGCGCCTGCGCGCGGGAACCCCGGCCGCGGCCCCCGCGGAGCTGCCCGCCGACATCGCGGTGGGTCGCACGCTGGACGATTTCGATCTGCTCACCGATCTCGGCGGGCAGGCGCACAGCCGGATGTTCCTGGCTCGCCAGCGTTCGATGCAGCGGCTGGTCGCGGTGCGGGTGGACGCGGGCGCCGACAGCGACACCCACACCGTCGCCCAGCTCGAACACGACTACATCGTGCGGGTTTTCGATCAGCGGCTGCTCACCGCCGCGTCCGGGAAGTCGTTGCGGCTGCTGTACATGCAGTACCTGCCCGGCGGCAATGCCGAGGGCGTGCTGCGGTCGCGCCGCGAGCGGGGCGCCGCGGCCGGCGGCGCGGTGCTGCTGGACGCGGTGGACGCGGCCATGGAGTCGCGGGGCGAGATCCGCCCCGCGGGTTCGCGCGTGCGCGCCGAGATCGCGGCCGCGACCTGGCCCGAAACCGTGGCCTGGGTGGGGCGCAGGCTCGCGACGGCCCTGGACCACGCCAATCGGGAAGGCGTGCTGCACCACGATATCCGGCCCGCCAACGTGCTCTTCACCGCCGAGGGCGTGCCGAAGCTCGCGGATTTCGCCCTGGGCCCGCGCTTCTGGAATCCGGCGTCGGCCGGCCTGGACGGGTCGCCGCCGGACCAGCTCGCCGACCTGCGCTGGCGCGCCCCCGAGGCCCTGGCCGCCGCCCTCGACTCGTCCGCGCCCCTCCCCGACACCCGCGCCGACATCTACTCCCTCGGCCTCCTGCTCTGGGAGATGCTCACCGGCGCACCGCCGTTCGAGGATCCGCTGCCGGACGAGGCGGACGCACCCGATGATCGGCCGGGGGCGAATACGCCACCGTCGCCCGGGGAATCCGTCGTTCCCGATGATCGGCATCGTCCCGGCGAGTCGCCTGCCCCCGATGACCGCTCCGGCTCGGCTGCGCCCTCCGGGCCGGCGGATGCGGGCGTGTCCGGCGATCGCTATCGTCCGGATGAGTCGACCGAGCCCGGCGCTCGGCGGCTGCCGGCTGTGCCGCTCGCAGCACCTGATTCGACCGCGCCGGGGTATCTGCCCGGCCCGGACGCGGTGCCTGTGCCGGGGACGCCGAGCCAGGTCGATGACGAGACGTCCGAGAGCGATCCCCGGGCGCGGGATACGAGTGCTGCGCGCGGAAACCACGGTCCGGACGTGGGTTTCGGGCAGCGGGTGATCGCGGGGATGCTGGCGCGGCGGCGGGCGGGGGTGCCGGACAGCGCGCTCGCGGGGTTGCCCGCCGATACGCCGTACGCGCTGCGACGGGTGCTGCTCGAATGCCTGGACCCCGATCCGGACAACCGGCGGTCGAGCGGGGCCGAGCTGGCCGGGCAGTTCGACCTGTGCCTGGACGCGCGGGCGCGCGACCTGGTGGATCCGCCGCGGCGCAGCTGGCGGGCGCGGGCGCGCGGGTGGGCGATTCCGATCGCGGCGCTGTGCCTCGGGCTGCCCAATCTCGTTGCCAGCGTGTACAAGATCCGGCTCAGCGGGAGCCTGATCGGGCAGCACCTGACCGCCGCCGAGCAGCAGACCTACGCCGACACCGTGCTGGTCGCCAACCTCATCGCGTTTCCGCTCGCCGGGCTGCTCCTGCTGTGGCTGGCGCGGCGGCCGCTGACCGTCTCCCATCGGCTCGCGCGCGGGCATCGATTCTCCGACGCCGAACTCGCGCGCGCCCGCGCCGACACCCTGCTGGTGGGCGAGCGCGCGGTGTGGGTGGCGGCGGGCGCCTGGATAGCCTCGGGCCTCGGCTGGCCCACCGCGCTCGTGCTGGCCGGAGTTCAGTTGCCCGACAACGCCCTGGCACAGATCTGGATCGGCCAGCTGGTCTGCGCGGCCATGGCGCTGGCCTACCCGTTCTTCCTGATCACCGTGTATTCGGTGCGCTCGCTGTATCCGCCGCTGCTCACCCACGGCACAGTCGGCCCCGCCGACCGGGACCGGATGCGCCGCCTGGCCCGGCGCAGCAACTGGTATCTCGGTGTGGCCGCGGCGGTTCCGCTGCTCGGCGTCGCCTCCGCGTCGCTGGTCCCGAGCGCCGATCTGGGTCTGGTGATCGACACCGTCCGCTGGCTCAGCGTCGGCGGCGTCCTGGCGTTCGCCGGGAGTTACTGGCTGTCCAGGCTGCTGGAGGCCGATCTGCTGGCGCTGATCCGCGCCATCCCCGCCGAACGGGGGCACACCACGGGTGCGGCCGGCCGGGGCACCCGATCCGCCGACCGGCCATGACCGCACCCGGCCGTGCTCTCCGTACTCTCTCTCGGTCGCGATGACTCGCAACTGACCAAGCCCTCGCTCCGGCAGGCGGTTCCCGCTGTGCACGATGCGCGGGCCACCGCCCGCGTCGGCGTGCGCTGCCACCGCGCCGGCCGAAAGGGCCGGGGCCTCGCACGTGGATCTCCGGCGGGATCGGGTGCGTGATCGTTCGGTGGTGAACCGGTTCGGGTGGATGGCGAAAACCGTTCGGCCGCCGCCGACCTCGTGGTGTCTCGGCCCGAACGCGCAGCGGCGGCAGTAGGGTGCTCGGGTGGCTCGCATCGGCGTCGAAACGACCCTGTCGGAGCTCGCGGCGCGCCTGCGACGGCACGCGGACGGACATTCCGGAAGATTCATCCTCGGTATCGCGGGGCCGCCCGGCGCGGGCAAATCGACGCTGGCGCGCGGGGTGCGCGACGAACTGAACCTGGCCGCGGGCGCCGAGCTGGCCGAGGTCGCCCCGATGGACGGGTTCCACCTCAGCAACGCGCGGCTGCGCGCGACGGGCGATCTGGCGCGCAAGGGCGAGCCCGACACCTTCGACGCCGCAGCGTATGTCGCGTGCCTCCGCGCGCTGCGCGAGACGCCGCCCGGCCGCCCGGTGCCCTGGCCGACCTACTCCCGCGAGCTGCACGAGCCGGTGCCCGGCGGCGTCGTCTTCGACGCCCACCCGATCATCGTCACCGAGGGCAACTACCTGCTGCTCGAGGACAGCGCCGCCCCCGGCTGGTCCGCGGTGCGCCCGCTGCTCGACGAGACCTGGTACCTGGACGTGCCCCGGCCCGTCATCGAACAGCGCTTGGTACGCCGCCACATTCGCGGCGGCCGTAGCCCGGAGGACGCGAAAACCAAAGTGGCGCAGAGCGATCTGCTCAACGCCCGCCTGGTCGAGTCCACCCGCGCCCGCGCCGACCTGGTCCTGCGCAAGTCCGGCCGCAACTACAAGATCGTCTGACCGCCCATCCACTCCCGCGTGCCCACCGACGCGCACGACAGCGCCGCCGCCTCCGCCGCGTGCCGCAAGGCCACCGGGAACACCTCCCCGAGCGCGTGGAAATAACAGAACGCGCCGTGCAGGATGTCGCCGGCCCCCAGCGTGTCCACCGCGGCGACCGCCGGAACCGGTACTTCCCCACGCGCGCAGGCGATGTCGCCACTCGGTCCGGGACCGTACCCGGACTCGCTCGCGCCGTCATGGAGGTTCCGGGCGTCGTCGACCGGCTCGCCGCCTTGCCGACCCGGACCGGGCCGGTCACCCCGCACGCCTCGGCCGACGAGATGCGCCGGGCCCGGGCCGCTTTCGCCACGGCCGACCGCCCCGGCGGGCGCGCGGTCCCGAGCGGGCGAACCGCCTCCGGCCTCGCCGGCCCGGGTCACCAGCTCGCCGGAGGCCGCACCGGGTGACCCCACCCCCGTGCCCGGCCGGGCACGGGGGAAGGCGGCGGATTCGCCGTCGCGGGCGAAGGTGACGCCGGTCGCCCATGCGCCCGGGTCCCGGAACGAATAGCGAATGGCGGCAGCGCCGTTGGTGACGGCCGCGTGGGTCGGCCCGGCGGCGTGCAGGAAGTCGAAGACCGCGTCGGGCGAACCGGCGGGCACGCCGGGCGGCGCGAAAGCCGCCGAGCAGATCGCGATATCGACCAGCGGCAGCAGCTCGGCGTGCACGGGCCGCCAGCGTCCGGCGTCGAGCACCACGGGGACACCCGCCGCGCGGGCGGCCGCTGCGATCCGCAGCGCGGGTTCGGCGTAGTGGCCGTCCACCAGAACGATCGCGGCGTTCCCGAGCAGTTCGGCCGCCGCGACGTCGGAGCCCCGACCGTTGGGCACGGCGAATTCCGGTTGTGCGACAGGTCCGGCCGATGCCGTGGCTCCCGAGGCGTCCCGTCCGCCCGCGACATCGGGCAGCCGCGGTTCGATCCTGGAACCGTCCAGGGACACGATCGTCCGGGTCGCGGACCCGGTCGCCACCACGATCGAGGAGACCGGGGGCTGGGTCGTCGCGGCCGGGGTCAGGTCGACGACGGTGACGCCGTAGCGGCGCAGGTCGTCGCGAATCGGTTCGGCCAGTGGATGTTCGCCCAGAGCCGTGATCAGGTCGGGGGAGCGGCCGGACACGTGGGCGTACGCCACCGCGGCGTTGGCGGCGGGGCCGCCCGCGCCGAGGAAGAGCTCGTCGGCCCGGGTCTTGGTGTCCTCGGCCGGGTACCGCTCGACGGTGTAGGCGAGATCGAGAGTCGCGAGTCCGACGAAGACGGCGCCGTTTACTTCCATGCCGCCGACCCTACGGCGCTACCGTGGAGGGAACGGGGAGGTAAGGCGAGCAATGGAATTGACCAAGGGCGCCAACGCGCCGCTCACGACGGACGAGGTCGTCGTCGAGGTGAACGCCTCGACCGAGGTGGATGTGGCCGCGCTGCTGCTGACCACCGCCGGCAAGGTCCGCTCCGACCACGACTTCATCTTCTACAACCAGCCGCGCGGCCCGGGCGTCACCGTGCAGCCGCCCAACCGGATTCGCATCGCCACCCGCGAGGTGCCCGCGGACATCGACAAGATCGTGGTCACGGCCAGCCTGGACGGCAGCGGCCCGCCGAACTGGGGCCGGGCCGGGCGACTGCAGCTGGCCCTTGTCGACCCGCAGCGCCGCACCACCCTCGTCACGTTCACCCCCTCGGACCTGAGTACCGAGACCGCGGTGGTCGGACTGGAAATCTATCGGCGACAGGGCAGTTGGAAGGTGCGCGCCGTCGGCCAGGGCTACGCCGACGGCCTGGCGGGCATCGCCACCGACTTCGGCATCACCGTGGACGACGCCCCGCAGCCCCCACCGCAGGCGAGCCCGTACCCGCCGCCCGCGAACCAGTACCCGCCCACCGCGCCGTTCCCCGCGACCGCGCCGTTCCCGCAGCAGTCCTATCCGCCGCCGCAGCAGCCGTACGCGCCCCCGCAACAGCCGTACGCGGCTCCGTCCCAGCCGTATTCGCCGCCGCCCGCCTACCCGCCGCCGCAGCAGTACCCGCCGCAGTCGTATCCGCCACCCGCCCAGCCGGCGTACCCGCCCCCGACCCAGCCCGCTTACCCGCCACAGCAGCCGTATTCAGCACCCCCGCAGCAGCATTCGCCCACCCCGGGTTACCCGCAGCAGCCCGCGCCCCGCTTCGGCGAGGCCACCGTCAGCCTGGACAAGGGCAAGGTCGTCTCGCTCAGCAAGAACGAGACCGTCTCCCTCACCAAGGGCGGCGTCGCCACCCTGACGCGGGTGCGCATGGGCCTGGGCTGGGATCCCGCCAAACGCGGCAAATCCATCGACCTGGACGCCTCGGTGGTCGCCTACGACACCCGCGGCAAGAAGCTCGGCAAGGTCTGGTTCGTCAACCTGAGCGAATTCCGCGGCGCCATCAAACATTCCGGCGACAACCTCACCGGTGACGGGGACGGCGACGACGAGGTCATCACCGTCGACCTGCCCGCCCTGCCGGGCAACGTGTACGCCCTGCTCTTCACCGTCAACTCGTACTCCGGCCAGAAGTTCGATCAGATCTCCCGCGCCTTCTGCCGGCTCGTCGACGACTACACCGGCGCCGAACTCGTGCGCTTCGAACTCTCGCGCGGCGACCGCCGCACCGGACTGTTCATGTGCATGCTCACCCGCGCCGCCACCGGCTGGAACATGACCGCCCTCGGCGACTACGGCGACGGCGCGACCGTCAACGCCATGGTCGATCCGGGCAAGCGATTCGTCCTGGCGACAGTGCATTAGGGCCACCGACCGCTGACGGCGCGAGGGCCGGAACCGAATTCGGTCCCGGCCCTCGCCCTCGGCTCCGCGCGTCAGCTGCCGTTGCCGCGCACCCGCGACTCGTACGCCTTGCGCGCCGCGGAATCCACGTCGTCCAGGAACGCGCTCTGCGCACCCAGCGCGCGCCCGAGCGCGTCACCCCACGACTCCGGCAGCAGTCCGACGACCTGGGAGATCGCGCCCGCGACCGCGGTGACCCGCACCTTGGATCGCGGCTCGACGATCACCTTGGCGATGGCGTCCGCGATCTCCTCCGGCTCGGCCGGCCGCAGCACCTTGGGCGGATTGACCCCCGACCCGAGCTCGGTCTTGGTCAGCGTCGGCAGGATCGAGGAGAACCGCACCCCCGTGCCCCGGTACTCCTCGCGCAGGGTGTCGGTGAACCCGAGCACCGCGTGCTTGGACGCGTTGTAGGTGGCCAGACCCGGGATGTGGGTCTCCCCGGCCAGCGACGCGATATTGATGACGTGCCCGCTCCCGCGCGGCAGCATGCGCGCGATCGCCAGCTTGGACCCCAGGATCACCCCGTACACGTTGATGTCCAGAATCCTGCGGGTGATCACGTCGGACTCGTCCACGAGCCGGCCCGTGGGCATGATCCCGGCGTTGTTGATCAGCACGTCGATCGGCCCGAGCTGCTTCTCGACCTCGTCCAGGAACGCCTCGAACGACTGCTGATCGGTGACGTCCAGCCGCCCGAACACCTCGAACCCGCGGGTGGTGCCGGACTCCTTGACCGTCACCTCGTCCACGTCGCCGATGGCGATCTTCGCCCCGAGCGCCTGCAACGCCGTCGCGGTCGCCAGCCCGATGCCGCGCGCGCCACCGGTGATGACGACGACCTTGCCCCTGATCGCACCGAAGCCGGTCATCACTTGGTCCCCTTCACCGTGTCGAAAACCGCCTGCACGCTCAGCCGCCGCACACCGCGCGCACCCGCGGCCCGCATGGCCGACAGCGCGATGCCCAGCTTGGTGGTGTTGTACGGGAACCACAGCAGCTCTTTGGTCTGCGTCGGCAGGATCGGCTTGGTGATGGCCTGCTGCCGGCAGTACTTGCGCACCCCGTTCTCGCCGCCCCAGCGCGCGCCCACACCCGAGAGCCCCCAGCCGCCCATGGGCAGCGCGAAGCTGAACATGTTGGAGAACACGTCGTTGATGTTCACCGCGCCCGCGTTCAGTTGGCGCGCAACGCGTTCGGCGCGATCCTTGTCCCCGCTCCACACCGACGCGGACAGGCCGTAGATCGAATCATTGGCCAGCCGAACGGCTTCCGCCTCGTCGGCCACCTTCATGACCGGCACCGTCGGGCCGAAGGTCTCCTCGGTCATGCAGGTCATGGTGTGGTCGACGTCGGCCAGCACGGTCGGCTCGAACAGCGTGCCGACGCCCGTGCGCTTGCCGCCGGTGAGCACCCGCGCACCCTGCTTCACGGCCTCCTCGACGTGCCGCTGCACGATCTGCGCCTGGTTCTCGTTGGCCAGCGCGCCCATGTCGTACTTGGGCTCGCGCCCGTCCACGCCCTGGCGCACCTCGTTCACCGCGGCGGTCAGCTTCTTCAGGAACTCTTCGTAGACAGGCGCTTCCACGTACACGCGCTCCACCGAGATGCACACCTGCCCGGCGTTGAACAGGCCGCCGAACGCGATGCCCGCCGCGGCGCGATCCAGATCGGCGTCGGCCAGCACGATGGCCGGATCCTTGCCGCCCAGCTCCAGGCTGTACGGAATCATGCGCTCGGTGCAGGCGGCCGCGATCTTGCGGCCGGTCGGGGTGGAACCGGTGAACTGGATGTAATCCGCGTTCTCCACCACCGCCGCGCCGGTCGCGCCCGCGCCGGTGACGATGTCGAAGACCGGCGGCGCGCCGATCTCGCGCCAGCCGCGCACCAGCTCGAGCGCCGACAGCGGGGTCACCTCGGACGGCTTGAGGATGACGGCCGCGCCCGCCGCCAGCGCCGGGATCACGTCGATGACGGGCATGGCGAGCGGGAAGTTCCACGGGGTGATGACCCCGACGACCGGGTACGGGCGGAAGACGCGGGTCAGCGTCTTCACCCGGGCCAGCGGGCTGTGCGGCGACGGATGTTCGTCCGCGAGGAATTTCGCGGCCCGGCGGGCGTAGTAGCCGGTGAGGTCGACCGAGAAGGCCGGGTCGATGAGCGCGTCGACGCGCGCCTTCCCGGTCTCGGACTGCAGCACGTCGGCCAGGTGATCGGTGTTGTCCACCAACCAGTCCTGCAGCTTCAGCAGCCATTCCTTGCGGCCGTCGGGGCCGATGGCCTCCCATTCGGCCTGGTGCACGCGCAGTTCCCGGACCTTGGCCGCCACGGTCTCGGCCGAATCGATCGGGACCGTGCCCGCGAGCGCGCCGGTCGCGGGATTGCGCACCTCGAGCTCGGTGGGCGCGGGCGCGGCGACGGTCACGGGCTCGGCGCTCTCGGGCGCGGGCGCCGCCTTGGTGGCCTTGGCCGCGGGCGCCGCCTTCGCGGTCTTGGCCGCGGCGGGCTTGCGCGCCGCGCTCTTGCGGGGCGTACCCGCGGCGGATTCGGTATTGGTCACGATGTGCTCTCCCACGTGCGCTGCGTTGCGAAGGGTGCGTGCTGGGTGGGCTGTGTGCGACAGCTCACTGAACTATGATCGTGACACAATTCGACCGGCACATTCTTGGCCAATGAGCTCAAGACTCACGACCGACTTTGTGCTCCGAGTACAAAACCGGAGGTTGGGCCGTGGTGACCGGACCCATTGCCGGGCCCACCGGCCCGATCGTCGGCCCCGCCGACCCCGTCATTCGCGAGTGGATCGCCGATTTCGTGGCCGAGACCCTGCGCGCGGACACCCTCGAACAGGTCGTCACCCGCCTCGACAACGCCATCATCGCCCGCATCCCCGAGCTGCGCGATCGCGATATGCGCCGCGACCTGACCGCCAGCAGCCGAGCGCACGCCCTCGAGGTGCTCAGCGGACTCACCCAGGACCGGTTCGACTATCCGGTGCCCGCCGACGCGCACGCGTTCGCCCGCACCATCGCCCGCCGCGGCTTCGACGTGCGTCTGCTGCTGCGGGTCTACCACCTCGGCCAGGAGGCGGTCATCGACTACATGGCCGAGGTCATCGACCAGCGCCAGCTCCCGCAGGACATCGAACGCTCGCTGCTGCTGCGGCTGTTCGACCGCACCACCCGCTGGGTGAGCACCTCGATCGAACAGCTCACCGACACCTACATGGAGGAGCGCGAGCGCGGACTGCGCGCGGCCCTGAACCAGCGCGCCGACATCGTGGCCGCGTTGCTGGCCGGCTCGGAACTCGATGCCGAGAACGCCTCGGCCCGGCTCGGTTATCGCCTCGCACAGCGGCATCTGGCCCTGGTGCTGTGGATCGAGGACGATTCGGCGGTGACCCGCTTCGACGGTGACGACGACGCCGCGGGGCTGCTGGACCGGGTGGCGGCGCGCTGCGCGAGCACGCTGGGCAACGGCAGCCTGCTCACCGTGCCCGCCGGCGCCACGGCACTGTGGGCCTGGATCGGCGTGGACGAGGAGCCGGGGGAGTTCCGCACGCCGGCCTGGCCGGTCGAGGCGCCCGTGCGGGTGGCGGTGGGTGAACCCGCGACCCAGGTCGCCGGATTCCGGACCGGGCATCGCGAGGCGGTCGCGGCGCGCCAGGTCGCGGAGCGCGCGCGGGCGGGCACGGCCCGCGTGCTGCACTACCCCGAGGTCGAGGTGGCCTATCTGGCCGGGGGCGACGAGACCGCCATGCGGGCGCTCATCGACCGGGAATTGGGGGCGCTGGCGGACCCGGGCCCGCATTCGGCGCGATTACGCGAAACACTGCACGCCTACCTGCGCGCGCGCCGCAGTCCGGACGCGGCCGCGAAAATGCTCGGCGTGCACAAGAACACCGTGCGCTATCGAATTCAGCGCATCGAGGAACTGCTCGGCCATCCCATCGATCAGCGCGGGCCGAAGCTGGAAATCGCCCTCGACTGTGTGGCCGTGTACGGCGTCCGGGATTAGTCGGTCGCGCGCGCCGCACGCCGTCGCGGCGTTGGCTCGTCGCTTGCCGCCGCCTGCGCTCGCGGATCGGGCAACTCCGCCAGCAGTTGCGTGGTCGCCGCCGCGATGGCCTCGACCGCCTTGTCGACCGCGGGCTTGGTCGCCGTCGTCAATCCCGAGACGCCACTGACCTTGCGCACGAACTCCTGTGCCGCCGCGTAGATTTCTTGATCCGTGGCGGCCGGTTCCAGCCCGCGCAGGATGGTGATGTACCCACTCATGGCGCCGAGACTAGTGCCCGATTTCCTTGTGTGACAGGTCGAAAACCGGCGATAGCTCTCATGTCACCTGAATGCGGCACTCGGGCGCCCCGCCACACTGCTATCCGCGAATGCGCAGCCACTCCAAGATCGATGAGACACAATCGGGGTATGCCCGCCCGCGACGTGCCAACGCTGACGACATTCCCCTACCCGGAGCTCGACCAGCGCGAGGACGACCACTGGTCCGGTGCGCAGGTCTCCGACGACGAACTGCGCGCCCTGGCGCTCGGCGGCTTCTACTCCACACGCTGGGACGCCTTCCACGATGCCCTGCTCCTGGGGCCCGAGCGCGAGCATCCACTCGGTGATCGCCGTGAGCTGGCCATCGACACCCTCACCGGCGCGTGGGGTATCACCGATGGCACCGAGGCCATGGCATCCATGGAGCAACTGCTCGAGGGGATGCACTCCCCGCTCTACGCGCTCGTGCACCCGCTCGTCATGGCCGGCATCAACTCCCCTGAACGGGACCGCTTCGGCGAACGCGCCGACCGGCACCGCGCCTTCCTGCGCCAGGTCGGCTCCTTCCGGGGGATGGAGAACACCGAGGCCCTGGTTCGTGACTACGACATCTGGGCCCAGGCCATCAAACTCGGGCTCACCGACCACCTGGTCCGCCCGCTCCCCACCGACATCCAGGCCTGGGATCTGGCGCGCGTGGTGGCGGTGGCCCGCATGGCCTACACGGCCGGCTACCTCGAAGCCGACGTCGCCTGGGATTACCTCATGCGCGCCCTGCCGCTGGCGCAGCGCAAATATCGCAATTGGCGCCAGTTCGGTGACGCCTATCTGGCCGGCTGGACCTACTGGCAGGCGTGCGAGGATCTGGCCGAGCTCAAATCCGGCGGCGTGGATCGGCGAATGGAACTGCTGCGACTGTGGATGCGCCCGAGTAGTCCGTGGCGGCGTATCGAACTGCAGCCCGATGCCCTCCCGGAGCCGGAAGCCGAAGCCGCCGAATAACTTTCGCGCACGCACGCCCCGGGGGCCGCATGCCCCCGGGGTCGGCGCGCGGGAACTCAGTCCGGCAGTGAGCGCAGAATTCCACGCCCGTAACGCTGGAATTGCGCGTCGTCGACCATTCCGAGCGAATGGCGCTCCACCAGCAATTCCCATTCGGAGTACAGCTTGGCGACGCCGGGATCGGCGGGACCGGCCGCCCCGTCGGCGGATTCACGCTGCACCGCGAAATTCAGCGCGCCGGTGATGCGCTCGGTGTCCGCGCGATCCGTGCCGGTGAAATACCAGGTCTGATTACCGTCGTTGACCTCGACGCCGTATTCGCCGGGACTTCCCGAATCATCGGTGCTGCGCGCCCACAACAGGCACGCCACGGGTAGTTCGTGCGCGAACTTCCGGGTCGCGCCGGTGGATATGAAGATCATGCGGGTGGTCGTGACCGCAAGCAGCCCAGCGCCTTTCGCGGCGGGCGGGCGGCCGGTGACCACGGCCGTCTCCAGCACGTATTCGTCGGGGGTGACGTAGCGGTGCAGGGCGGCCACCGCGGACTTGGTGTCGCGCTTGGGCGCCATGCGGCGCACCGCGCGATCCACATCGGCGCGGACGGGACCGGTGCGGCCCCAGGAGGGAGCGGGCGGGCTCAGATCGGGGGCCGCCACGTCCAGGCGCTGGGTGGCCAGGATCTGATTGTTGATGCGTTCGACGATGACGGTGGCGGGCGGCACATCGTGTTCGGCGATGAGCACCGGCAGGGGCGTCCGGTCGGCCGGGACGCCGGTCAGGACCGGGGTGGGGTAGCGGAGGTAGATCTCGATGACGACCGCGTCGTCGGCGCGCCGGTTCAACCGCACCTTGAGGAGTTCGCCGATCGGGACGTCGAGAACGCGCTCGCCGTCGGTTCCGGGGCGCAGCACCGTCAGTCGCCCGTTGCCGTGCCGCACTATCGCTGTGGGTGTCCGTAGCTCGACTATGTCCATACCCCCTGCGCTCTGTTGTGTCGTCGCTCACGATAGGACGACCATGCCATGATTGTGACCACTCGGTCCGACACCAGGGGGTGATCGACCCGATGTGTTGCCGCAGATGGTCGGGGAACCACCCGCGTTCTCCAGCCGTTTACGTTTCGAACTGCACTAGCTGCCGAACTGCGCGATGTAACGACTAGACCGTACGCGGTAACGTGGCATGTCCGCATCCGTTCCCTGGAACGGGCGCGCCACGAACGCATCGCAGGCAAACCGGATACACCCCCCGGAAAGGACTGGCCGCCGGCCTACGCTCTATGAACCGCAAGCTTGTGTTCCGCAACCTGGCCATAGTCGCGGGCTTCCTGCTCGTGATCTATCTGGTCAGCTACTTCAGTGACAACACGCGCGGCTGGAAGAGCGTCGACACGTCGGTGGCGCTCTCCCAACTGCAGAACAAGGACAACGTCGACTCGGTTCAGATCGACGATAAAGAGCAGGCGCTGCGCATCACGCTCAAGAACGGCAATGATGCCACCGGCGGTGACAAGAAGATCATCGCCAAGTACCCCGGCGGTGGCGAGAACTCCGCGACCATCTTCAAGGCCGCGCAGGATTCCGGCGCGAAGGTCAACACCTCGGTCAAGCAGGATTCCTGGCTGAGTCAGATCCTGCTCTTCATGCTGCCCATGGTGATTCTGCTGGGCCTGTTCATCTTCGTCATGTCCCGCATGCAGGGCGGCGGGCGCGGCGGCATGATGGGCTTCGGCAAATCCAAGGCCAAGCAGCTGTCCAAGGACATGCCCAAGACCACCTTCGCCGATGTCGCCGGCGCGGACGAGGCCGTCGAAGAGCTGTACGAGATCAAGGACTTCCTGCAGAACCCGTCGCGGTACACCGCGCTGGGCGCGAAGATCCCCAAGGGCGTGCTGCTCTACGGCCCGCCCGGCACCGGTAAGACCCTGCTGGCCCGCGCGGTCGCGGGTGAGGCCGGGGTCCCGTTCTTCACGATCTCGGGTTCGGACTTCGTCGAGATGTTCGTCGGCGTGGGCGCGTCCCGCGTGCGCGACATGTTCGATCAGGCCAAGCAGAACAGCCCCTGCATCATCTTCGTCGACGAGATCGACGCGGTCGGCCGCCAGCGCGGCGCCGGCCTCGGCGGCGGTCACGACGAACGCGAGCAGACGCTGAACCAGCTCCTGGTGGAGATGGACGGCTTCGGCGAACGCACCAACGTCATCATCATCGCCGCGACCAACCGCCCCGACATCCTGGATCCGGCGCTGCTGCGCCCGGGCCGCTTCGACCGCCAGATCCCGGTCGGCAACCCGGATCTCGCGGGCCGGCGGGCGATCCTGCGCGTGCACGCCGCGGGCAAGCCGATCGCCCCCGACGCCGATCTCGACGGCCTCGCCAAGCGCACGGTCGGCATGTCCGGCGCGGACCTGGCGAACGTCATCAACGAGGCCGCGCTGCTGACCGCCCGCGAGAAGGGCACGCTCATCACCGGCGCCTCGCTCGAGGAATCGGTTGATCGCGTGATCGGCGGCCCGCGCCGCAAGTCCCGCATCATCAGCGAGCACGAGAAGAAGATCACCGCCTACCACGAGGCCGGGCACACCCTGGCCGCGTGGGCGATGCCCGACATCGAGCCCGTCTACAAGGTCACCATCCTGGCCCGCGGCCGCACCGGCGGCCACGCCATGACCGTCCCCGAGGACGACAAGGGCCTGATGACCCGCTCGGAGATGATCGCGCGCCTGGTGTTCGCCATGGGTGGCCGCGCCGCCGAGGAACTGGTGTTCCACGAGCCGACCACGGGTGCGTCCTCGGACATCGACCAGGCCACCAAGACCGCGCGCGCCATGGTCACCGAGTACGGCATGAGCGCCCGCCTCGGCGCGGTGCGCTACGGGCAGGAGCAGGGCGACCCGTTCCTGGGCCGGTCCATGGGCAACGGCTCGGACTACTCGCACGAGGTCGCCCGCGAGATCGACGAGGAGGTGCGCAACCTCATCGAGGCCGCGCACACCGAGGCGTGGTCGGTGCTCAACGAGTACCGCGACGAGCTCGACGCCCTCGCCACCGCCCTGCTCGAACGCGAGACCCTGCACCGCAAGGATCTCGAGGAAGTGCTCGGCACCGTCGAAAAGCGCCCGCGCATCACGGCTTTCAACGATTTCGGCGGGCGCGTCCCGTCGGATCGCCCGCCGGTGAAGACCCCGCGCGAACTGGCCGCCGAACGCGGCGAGCCGTTCCCGGAGGAGCCGGTGCACGTGATCCCGCCCGCCGGCAACGGCTACCCGGATCCGGCGTACGGCCAGCCGCAGCCGCAGTACGGCTACCCGGCCCCCGCCGGGTACCCGGCGCCGCAGCCCGCCTACCCGCGGCACGGCGGCACGCACGGCTCGCGGCCGGACTACGGCGCCCCGGCCGGTTGGTCCGCCCCGGGCTGGCCGCCCCAGGAGGATCCGCAGCAACCGCCGGCCCGTCCGGCGTACGGCGGCTGGGCGCCCGCGGGCAATCAGCGCTACCAGCCGGGCCAGCAGCCCGACTACGGGCAGCCGCAGTACGGGCAGCAGCCGGATCACGGCCGCCAGCAGCCCGCTCCGCAGGGCTACCCGCAGCCGGATCAGCACACCGGCCAGCAACCCTCGGCGCCCGCCGAGGAGGGCAACGGTGAGTGGGACGGACCGAACGGCCGCCGCTGACAGCGGCCCGGATACGCTCATGGGGTTCGCGGCCCGGCAGGTTCGGGCCCGGCCCGGAGGGTGAGTTCACTCGACGGGCGGACGTGCGGCGCGCGGTCGGGCGCATCACCCGCTTCGGCGTGGCGCGCACCGTCCGACGCGGCGCATCGCGGTGACGCGTGGTGCGCTCCCGCACGGCACGCGGGAATGGTTCGCAGCCCGCGGAGGTTGGGCCGACCTGGAAATATCAGCCGTCGGCGAAAGCCGCGCCCCCGCCGCACCCCGCCGGGTGCGGCAGCTCAACACAGGAGGTGTCGATTGACGACCAACAACAGCGTCGTCTCCGGCCCGATCGCGCTCGACACCGGTCGGCCGTTCGACCAGGCGCGCGCCGAGGCCGCCGTACGCGAGTTGCTGATCGCGGTCGGGGAGAACCCGGATCGTCCCGGACTCGCCGATACCCCCGCCCGCGTGGCGCGGGCCTACCGGGAGATGTTCGCCGGGCTCTACACCGAGCCGGACGCGGTGCTCAACACCACGTTCGACGAGGGGCATCAGGAACTGGTGCTGGTCCGCGACATTCCGATGTACTCCACCTGTGAGCACCACCTGGTGTCGTTCCACGGTGTCGCGCACGTCGGCTACATCCCCGGCGCGCACGGCCGGGTGACCGGACTGTCCAAGCTGGCTCGCCTGGTCGATCTGTACGCCAAGCGCCCGCAGGTGCAGGAGCGCCTCACCAGTCAGATCGCCGACGCCGTCATGCGCAAGCTGGAGCCGCGCGGCGCGATCGTCGTGGTCGAGGCCGAGCACCTGTGCATGGCCATGCGCGGTATCCGCAAGCCCGGCGCGAGCACCACCACCTCGGCGGTGCGTGGCCTGCTGCAGACCAACGCGGCCTCGCGCTCCGAGGCCCTGGACCTCATTCTCCGCAAGTGAGTCCGATGGCCACCTCCGACGCGTTCACCGCCCACCTCGGTCCCGGACCGGATGACGCGGGGGACGCGATCGGGGGAGCGCGCGGTTACGCGGCCACCGGTTTCGGTGGTTCGGCGCACGCCGCGAGCGCCATCGGGATCGCTCCGCGCGCGGGGCGTTCCTGCGTGGTGATGGGCATCGTCAACGTCACCGTCGACTCGTTCTCCGACGGCGGGCGTTATCTGGATGTGGACGCGGCCGTGGCGCACGGGCTGCGGCTGTACGAACAGGGCGCGGACATCGTCGACGTCGGCGGGGAGTCGACCCGGCCCGGCGCGACCCGCGTCGATCCGGCGACCGAGGCCGAGCGGGTCGTCCCGGTCATCCGCGAGCTGGTCGCGCTCGGCGTGCCGACCAGTGTGGACACCATGCGTGCCGGGGTGGCCGAGGCCGCGCTCGCGGCCGGCGCGGTGGTGGTGAACGACGTCTCCGGCGGCCGGGCCGACGCGAACATGGCGAAAGTCGTTGCCGCGGCCGGTGTCCCGTGGATTCTCATGCACTGGCGCGCGGCCGCGGACTACCGGCACACCGGTGCCGCCGACACCTATGCGTCGGTGGTCGGGGAAGTGCTCGCCGAATTGCGCACGCAGGTCGATCTGGCGGTCGCCGCCGGCGTGGATCCGGCGCGGCTGGTGCTGGATCCGGGTCTGGGTTTCGCCAAGAACGCGGACCACAACTGGGAATTGCTGGGCGCGCTACCACGATTCGTGGCCACCGGGTTGCCGGTGCTGGTCGGGGCTTCGCGCAAGCGATTCCTGGGCGCGCTGCTGGCCACCGGGGATACCCCGCGCCCGCCCGACGGCCGGGAGGTCGCCACCGCCAGCATTTCGGCGCTGGCCGCCGAGCACGGCGCGTGGGGTGTACGCGTGCACGATGTACGCGCTTCGCTCGACGCCATCGCGGTGAACGACGCGTGGCGCACCGCCGCCCGGCGCGTCGGTGACGCGCCGGCGAACCGCTGGACCTGGGGGGAACGAGCTTGAGCACCGATCGGATCGAACTGCGCGGGTTGCGTGTGTTCGGTCATCACGGCGTCTTCGATTTCGAGAAGCGCGACGGCCAGGAGTTCGTCGTGGACCTCACGCTGTGGACCGATTTCACCGCCGCCGCGAAGTCCGACGACATCGCCGACACCGTCCACTACGGCGAACTCGCCGACCTCGCCGTGCGCGTGGTCGGCGGCGCCCCGCGCGATCTCATCGAGACCGTGGCCGCCGAACTGGCCGACGAGGTGATGACGGATCCGCGGATCGCCGCGGTGGAGGTGGTGCTGCACAAGCCCGCCGCGCCGATTCCGCACTCGTTCTCCGACGTGCGCGTGGTCACCGCGCGCCGTCGCGAATCGGCGGAGTAGCCGATGAGCCGGGTAGTGCTGTCCATCGGTTCGAATCTCGGCGACCGGCTCGCGCATCTGCGCGGGGTCGTGCGGGCCCTGGGCCCGCGGTTGGTCGCGGTCTCCTCGGTGTATTCGACGCCGCCGTGGGGTGGTGTGCCGCAACAGGATTACCTGAACGCCGTGCTGGTGGCGCGGGATCCGGAGCTGGAGCCGAGCGATTGGCTGCGCCTGGGCCAGGAATTGGAGCGGGCCGCCGACCGCGTGCGCGAGGTGCGCTGGGGCGCACGGACTCTCGACGTGGACATCGTCTGGGCCGCGCGGTCGCGGGGCGCGGGCGAAATGGTGTGCCGCAGCGCCGATCCCACCCTGACCCTGCCGCATCCGCAGGCGCACAACCGCGCTTTCGTGTTGACGCCGTGGGCGGAGGTCGAGCCGGAGGCGACCCTCGAGGTGGTCGCGGGCGCGCCGCGGCCCATCGTCGAGCTGCTGGCCGACTTGAGCGCGGACGAGGTGCGGGGCGTGCGGCGGACGGAACTGTCACTCGGCTGGGAGCCGGGCCGTGGCGGCTGGGAGCCGAACGCACGCGGCTGGGAGCCGATGCGGTGAGGCCGACCCGCGTTCTGGATCTGTGCGCGAATCTGCTGTTGGCGGCGGTGGTGGCCTGGGTGGTCACCAATGTCGCGTACTCCAGCTTCCCGCCGATCTCGGTGTTCTCCGGCGCCTCGCTGCTGCCGGTGGCGGTGCTGGAACTGGTGCTGGCCTTCGTGATTCGCTCGCGCATGGAGAACCGGGGGATCGGTTCGGGCGGGCGGCAGCTGCATCCGATCACGGTGGCGCGGGCGGTGGCGCTGGCCAAGGCGTCGGTGCAGGTGGGTTCGCTGGTGGGCGGTATCTGGCTGGGTTTCCTGATCTGGCTGCTGCCCGAGCGCGCGGAGCTGCGCGCGGCCGCCTCGGACACCCCGGGCGCGGTGGTCGGGCTGCTGGCCGGGCTGGCGCTGGTGGGCGCGGCGCTGTGGCTGGAATATTGCTGCCGGGCGCCGATCGATCCGCCCGATGAAGCCGCTACTTCCTAGCTAACTTATTGACAATGATCATCCACAAGGTTGGACCCGGAGTCGGTGCTACCCGCTACGCTGGCTGACATGGTTTCACCCTCCCGTAGCACTGCTTCCCGTCGTCGGCGGGTCGACGCGGGAAAATTCTTCACCGGCGTGCTTCTCCTCCTCGGACTGGTTGCCAGTGTTTTCCTGGTCTTCAGCGACAACGTCCATATGGTCCGGGTCGGCCTGGTCGCGGCGCTCTGGGCGGCCGCCATCGGAGCCCTCGCCGCGACCCGTTATCGCAGGGAATCGGCGGTGGACAAGGCGAAAGTGGGTGACCTGCAGAAGGTCTACCACCTCCAGCTCGAGCGCGAGGTTGCCGCCCGCCGCGAATACGAGCTCGGCGTCGAGTCCCGGGTCCGCAAAGAGGTCGGCGCGGACGCCGAGGAGATGGCCGCTCTGCGCGGTGAACTGGCGGTTCTGCGTGAGAGCCTGCAGCGCCTGTTCGACGGCGAACTGCCGCCCGAGCGCGTCGCCCTGCGGGCGGATGCGGTCCGGGTGCAGGAATTGCCCAGCAGCGGCGCCGATTCGCGTGCCGCGGCGGCGAACGGTAACTGGCAGAACACCGACTCCTGGGACCCGTGGTCCCAGCCGGAGCCGCCCGAGCCCGCCGAGCCCGATCCCCGCAGCCTGGTCACCCCGATCTTCCACGACGATCACCCCGAGCCCCCGGCCTTCGCCAGCCCCTACGACGACCCGGTGACCGCGGAGACCTCCATCGTCACCGAGAGCGTCGATCAGCTCGACATCGACCGCATCATGGCCGCCGCGATGAAGTCCAAGCCGGGCGAGCAGCCGCGCTTCTTCGACGTGCCGGTGGATCTGAACGACCTCGACGACGACATGAACGAGTTCGAGCAGGACATGACGTTCGGGACGACGCGGTCCTCCGGGGTCGCCGCGGCGGCCGCCGCCGCGGTCGCCGCCGTCGAGGCCAAGAGCGCGGAGGCCGAGCGCGCGGCGCAGGCCCGGCTGGCCGCCGAGGCGCTCGAGGCCGAGCAGGTCGAGGCGGCCCTGGCCGCCGCGGGCCCGCAGCCCATGGACAAGTCGTTCGCGGACAAGCCTTTCGGCGCGGATGCCGAACCGAACCCGCCGGCCGCGACTCCCGAACCCACGACCCCGCGCCTGACGCCCGAATCGACCACGGCCCCGCCCATGGGCACCGCCAGTGCCCGGCGCCGCCGCCGTTCGGACGAGGACACCGATCCCGAGTCGGGCCGGCGGTTGTCGGTGGCCGAGATCATGGCGAACCTGCGATCCGAGGGCGACCTGTAAGACATCCCACAGTCGGTGGCCCCGCGGAATCGGGGCCGATATTCTCGGGCCGTAACGTCTGGTACCCGCGGGAGCGGGACTGGAACGAACTTCGAGAGGACAAGGGTGACCTCGGACGAGGATGTCTGTGGAACCGATCTTGCGCCTGCACGACTGACGGTGGGAATCGTCTCGGCGGGACGCGTCGGCTCCGCTCTGGGTGTGGCACTCGAACGTGCCGGCCACGTGGTTTTCGGGGTGTCCGCGATTTCGGACGCCTCGCTACGGCGGGCCGCCACGCGGCTGCCGGATTCGCGGGTGCTGCCCGCCGCCGAGATCGCGGCGCGCAGCGAACTGCTGATCCTGGCGGTGCCGGACAGCGAATTGGCCGGGCTGGTGGCGGGTTTGGCGGCGGCGAAGGCCGTGCGGCCCGGCGCGATCGTCGCGCACACCTCCGGCGCGAACGGCATCGGAATCCTGGCCCCGCTCACCGAACTGGGCGCGCTGCCGCTGGCGATCCATCCCGCCATGACCTTCACCGGCCACGACGAGGATGTCGCCCGCCTGGCCAACGCCTGCTTCGGCGTGACGGCCGGGGACGAGATCGGCTACGCCATCGCGCAATCGCTGGTCATCGAGATGGGCGGCGAGCCGGTGCGGGTGGCCGAGGAGAACCGCACGCTCTATCACGCGGCCCTGGCGCACGGCAGTAATCACCTGGTCACGCTCATCGTCGACGCGGTGGCCGCGCTGCGGGCTGCCCTCGCGGGCCCGGGTCTGCTGGGTCAGCAGGCCGTGGACGAGAACCCCAACGGGCTTGCCGAGCGGGTGCTGGCGCCGCTGGCCTCGGCCGCGCTCGACAACGCTTTGCGCCGGGGTCAGGCTGCGCTGACCGGTCCGGTGGCGCGCGGTGACGTGGCCGCGGTGGCCGCGCACCTGACGGCCGTGGAGTCGGTCGACCCGCGCCTCGCGGCCGGATATCGCGCGATGTCCCTGCGTACGGCCGAGCGGGCCGCCACCAACCCCGCGCTGCTGGAGCTGCTCGGATCCGATCTGCCGAAAGAAGGAAACCGCTGATGGACCCGAAACTGCGTGGCACCTACAAGCGGGGTGAGCTGACCGTGCTGCACGAGCCGGCCACCGTGACCGCGGTTGCCAAGGCGTTGCGTCAGGTCGGCCGGACGGTCGCGCTCGTCCCGACCATGGGCGCGCTGCACGAGGGTCACCTCGAGCTGGTGCGTCAGGCGAAGCGAACCAATCAGGTCGTCATCGTGTCGATCTTCGTGAACCCCCTGCAGTTCGGGGCGGGCGAAGACTTGGACAAATACCCGCGCACGCTGGACGCCGACGTGGAGCTGCTGCGCGCCGAGGGTGTGGAACTGGTCTTCGCCCCGAGCGCCGCGCAGATGTACCCGGACGGCCCGCGCACCACCGTGCACCCCGGCCCGATCGGCGACGAGCTCGAAGGCGCCGTCCGCCCAGGGCATTTCGCGGGCATGCTGACCGTGGTGGCCAAGCTGTTCCAGATCTGCCGCCCGCACCAGGCGTTCTTCGGCGAGAAGGACTATCAGCAGCTGGCGCTCATCCGGCAGATGGTGCGGGACCTGAACTTCGATCTGAAGATCGTCGCGGTGCCGACCGTGCGCGAGCCGGACGGCCTGGCGCTGTCCTCGCGCAATCGCTTCCTCGATCCCGAGCAGCGCGAACTCGCGACGACGCTCTCGGCCGCCCTGGCCGCCGGCCGGCACAGTTCGGGCCTGGGCGCGGACGCGGTGCTGGCCGCGGCGCAGGCCGTGCTCGACACCGTGCCGGGCATCGAGGTCGACTACCTCGCGCTGCGCGGTTCCGATCTCGGCGCGGTGCAGCCCAGCGGCAACGCGCGGCTGCTCGTCGCGGCCCGCGTCGGCGGCACCCGCCTGCTCGACAACCTGCCCATCAGCCTCGGTACCCCGATCGACGGCAATCCGACCACCCCCCACCTGTCCGACCGGGCAACCGTTTAAGGAGGCGACGACGATGTTGCGCACCATGATGAAGTCGAAGATCCACCGCGCGACGGTGACGCACGCGGACCTGCACTACGTGGGTTCGGTGACGGTCGATCAGGATCTGCTCGACGCCGCCGATCTGCTCGAGGGCGAGCAGGTCTGCATCGTCGACATCACCAACGGCGCCCGCCTCGAGACCTACATCATCGCGGGGGAGCGGGGTTCGGGTGTCATCGGAATCAACGGCGCCGCAGCGCATCTGGTGAATCCGGGCGATCTCGTCATCCTCATCGCCTACGCGATGATGGACGCCGAGGAGCTGCAGAGCTACGCCCCGCGCGTGGTCTTCGTCGACGATCGCAATCGCCAGGTCGAACTGGGCTCGGATCCGGCGCACGCGCCCGAGGGCTCGGACCTGATCTCCCCGCGCTCGCTGACGTTCGCGCACTGAGCGGGTCGCGGACCGGTCTCCTCCGGCCGGTTCGCCAGGGCGGTAGCGGAGCGTGACCGCGCGGGCGCTCCGTTCATGCGAAGGAAGGATCAGCGATGCTGCTGACCATCGATGTCCGCAACACCAGTATCGAGCTGGGTCTGTTCTCCGGTAGCGGCGAACACGCGAAACTGGTGCGGCACTGGCGAATGCACACCAATCCGCTGCTGACCGCGGATGAGTTCGCGCTGCAGGTGCGCGGGCTCATCGGCGCCGATGCCGAGCAGGTGGTGGGCGTCGCGGCGTTGTCGACCGTGCCGCCGGTGCTGCGCGAACTGCGCGAGATGCTGAACCGCTACTGGGGTCATGTGCCGCACGTGGTGGTGGAACCCGGTGTGCGCACCGGGATTCCGCTGCTGGTCGACAATCCCAAGGAGGTCGGCGCGGACCGGATCGTGAACTGTCTGGCCGCCTATCACCGCTTCCAGAACCCGTCCATCGTGGTCGATTTCGGCACCGCGATCTGTGTGGACCTGGTCTCGGCGAAGGGCGAGTTCCTGGGCGGCATCATCGCCCCGGGCGTGGAGATATCCACCGAGGCCCTGGTCGAGCGCAGCGCCCTGCGCCGCGCGGAATTGGCGCGCCCGCGCTCGGTGGTCGGCAAGAACAGCATGGAATGTATGCAGTCCGGCGCCATTTTCGGTTTCGCCGGTCTGGTGGACGGTCTCATCGACCGTATTCGCGATGAATTCGACGCGTTCGCGGGCAGTTCGGTGGCCGTGGTCGCGACCGGCGCCTCGGCCCCGCTGATCGTCCCGGAATCGGAGACCATCGACCATCACGAACCGCATCTGACCCTGGACGGGCTGCGGCTGGTGTACGAGCGCAATCAGCAGCGCCGCACCCCGAGGTGAACGGCGGTTCGCGGGTCGTCGCCCGCGGCGCCGGCCATCGCGGATGCCAGACCAGCCGGTTTGTGACCTAGTCGATCCGGGCGGGCTCTGTTGCTTCGCCCGCGGCGTTTGCTAAGCTCGCCCTCGTGTCGAACCGTGTGAGCGCCCAGGAGTGTTGTCGAGGCTGATTGCCTCGATTTTGTCGAGGCCGCGTTTTTGCCCTCGACCGTAAACACACTCTTTGGAGTTTCGCTCATGCGATCTTCTGTTCTTTCCCTTTCCCAGGCCGCGACCAGGTCCGCCCGTGCGACCGTGTCCGAGCCGCTGCCCGCCGAGATCACCGAGCGGGCCACCGCCTCCGCCCTGCCGACTCGGTTGCGCCCGGCGGATCTGCTGCGCCTGACCGACGAGGGCGCCGAGGACGTACTGCTCGGCCGCTACGATCACCTGCTCCCCGCCGACGGCCTCTGGCCCGCCGAGAAGCGCTGGGCCGTCCGGCTGCACGCGGACGACGAGGTGGACGTCTGGTTGATCAGCTGGGTGGCGGATCAGTACACCGAACTCCACGATCACGCCGGCTCGCTGGGTGCGCTCACCGTGCTGTCCGGCGCGCTGTCCGAATACCGTTGGAACGGTAAGGAATTGCGGCCCCGGACCCTCGTGGCCGGTGACCAGGCCTCCTTCCCGCTGGGCTGGGTGCACGACGTCGTGCGTGCCCCCGACGCGGCCGCCGGCGTCGCCGGTCCGCTGGATCCCACCCTGAGCGTGCACGCCTACTCGCCGCCGCTGACGGCCATGTCCTATTACGAGGTCACCGGTCACGGCACCCTGCGGCGCACCCGTTCCGTTCTCACCGACCAGCCCGAACGCGAACTCGAATGACCCACTTGACGATCGACGGCATGCTCGCCCAGGCCCGCGCGGGCCTGAGCCGCCTCTACCCGATCGAACTGCCGCAGGCCCTGGCCCGCGGCGCGATTCTGGTGGATATCCGCCCGCAGGCCCAGCGCCTGCGCGAGGGCACCCTGCCGGGTGCGCTGGTGATCGAGCGCAATGTGCTGGAGTGGCGGCTCGACCCGTCCAGCAGCGCCCGCCTGGCCCTGGCCACCGACCACGACGTGGAGTGGATCATCGCCTGCTCCGAGGGCTACACCTCGAGCCTGGCGGCGTCCTCGCTGCAGCAGCTGGGCCTGCGCCGCGCCACCGACCTGGTCGGCGGCTACCAGGCGCTCAAGGCCGCCGGGCTGCTGACGGTGGCCGCGACCACCGCCCCGCATTTCCAGCGCGAGGTCGCCACGCTCGCCTGGCTCTGACGCCGGGGGCTGCGGTCGCGCCGCCGGCCTGCTTTCGCGGCGCGGGGGCGATCCTTGCCATGGCTCGGAGATTTTTCTTTTCCGAGTCGGTGGTGTGCTTAATCGGCGCTCGATGAGTATTGCCGACAATTTGCGGTGCGGTGCTCGAGCGACGTTGTTGCGGGCCGGGCGGCCGATGCGCGGCGCATCGGGCTTCCGGCCCCGCGCGGACCCGGGTAGAGCCGCGGGCAGGCGGCGATTATTCGCGAACGCGGGGGCGTCACCGCTCTCGACCGGGCGCTGAGTATTCGGGTGGACGCGGCAGCTAGGCTAGACATCCGTGAGCACCCCCACTTCCTCTTCTTCCGCCGAAACCAAGTCCGCCGCTGGTCAGAAGGCTGCCGCAGCCCCTGTCGTGGAGCAGGACGTCCCGGAGCAGATGCGGATTCGCCGAGAGAAGCGGGAGCGTTTGCTGGCCGAGGGGCGCGAGGCCTACCCGGTGGTCGTCGAGCGCACCCACGGCCTCGCCGAAATCCGTGCCGCCTACCCGGATTTGGCCCCCGACACCCAGACCGGCCTGATCGCCGGCGTGGCGGGCCGGGTCATCTTCCTGCGCAACACCGGCAAGCTCTGCTTCGCCACCCTGCAGGAGGGTGACGGCACCAAGCTGCAGGCCATGATCAGCCTGAACGGGGTCGGCGCGGAGTCGCTGGCGGCCTGGAAGGCCGACGTGGACCTGGGCGATTTCGTCTTCGTGCACGGTGAGGTGATCTCCTCTCGCACCGGCGAATTGAGCGTCATGGCCGACGCGTGGGAGATGGCGGCCAAGTCGCTGCGCCCGCTGCCGGTGGCGCACAAGGAGATGAACGAGGAGTCCCGGGTGCGTCAGCGCTACGTGGACCTCATCGTGCGCCCGGAGGCCCGCGAGATGGCCCGCACCCGCGTCGCCGCGGTCCGCGCGCTGCGAGATGCGTTGGAGCGCAGGGGTTTCCTCGAGGTCGAGACCCCGATGCTGCAGACCATCCACGGCGGCGCGGCGGCCCGCCCGTTCGTCACCCACTCGAACGCGCTCGATCTGGAGCTGTTCCTGCGCATCGCGCCGGAGCTGTTCCTCAAGCGCTGCGTGGTCGGCGGTATCGAGAAGGTCTTCGAGATCAACCGGAACTTCCGCAACGAGGGCGCCGACTCCACGCATTCCCCGGAGTTCGCAATGCTGGAAACCTACGAGGCCTACGGCACCTACGACGATTCCGCGAAGATGATGCGTGAATTGATCCAGGAAGTAGCGCAGGCGGTCTACGGAACGCTGGTGGTCACCCTCGCCGATGGCACCGAATACGATCTGTCGGGGGAGTGGACGACCGTCGAGATGTACCCGTCGCTGTCCGAGTCGATCGGCGTCGAGGTCACGCCGGAAACGTCGGTGGCGGAATTGCTGGAGCTCGCCGAACGCGTAGGTCTGGAAATTCCGCAGGACAAGGGCTACGGTCACGGGAAACTGGTCGAGGAACTGTGGGAGCACGTGTACGGCGACAAGCTGTACGCGCCGACTTTCGTTCGCGACTTCCCGGTGGAGACCTCACCGCTGACCCGGCAGCACCGGAGCAAGCCCGGGGTTACCGAGAAGTGGGACCTGTACGTGCGCGGCTTCGAACTCGCCACCGGATATTCCGAACTCGTGGATCCGGTGATCCAGCGGGAACGCTTCGAGGATCAGGCGCGTTTGGCGGCCGCGGGCGATGACGAGGCCATGCGCTTGGACGAGGACTTCTTGGCGGCGATGGAGCATGGTATGCCGCCGACGACCGGAACCGGTATGGGAATCGATCGGTTGCTGATGGCCCTGACTGGCTTGGGAATCCGAGAAACGATACTCTTTCCAATTGTGCGTCCGGCTGCTCGTTGAGTTCGCTGGATTGCATTGTCGGTGCCCGTTCTGGGACTATCGAATTCAGCGGTATTCTGGCTCTGGGTAATCGGCCTAACTATGCGGGTCGCACGATTTCGAGAGGACGTTCATCTCATGGCAAAGAAGGTCACCGTTAGCCTGATCGACGATGTCGACGGTGAGTCCATCGCGGACGAGACCATCGAGTTCGCTATCGATGGCGTCTCGTACGAGATCGACCTGTCGACGGCAAATGCGGCCAAGCTGCGGGACGGTTTGGAAGTCTGGGTTTCCAACGCGCGTCGCGTGAGCGGCCGCCGTCGCACCAAGGTCGCGGCCGCCGCGGCCACGGGTCCGAAGAGCCGGGTCTCGATCGATCGCGAACAAAGCGCGGCGATTCGTGAATGGGCGCGCCGGAATGGACACAAGGTGTCGGCTCGCGGCCGTATCTCCGCGGACATCACGGAGGCTTACAACAAGGCCGCGTCGAAGAACTAGTTGTCTTTGCGACTGCCGCTCGGGTGATTCGTGCGAGCCCGGGCGGCAGTGGTTTATTCATACGCTTTGCGTATAACTAGGTAGGGTATGTTCTGCCCATATCCCGGGTGCGATCTTGCTCGGGCCGAGGCGGCACGGCACCATTGAACCTGTGTGGACGATGTCACTGGCTGGAAGTAGAGACGAGGTATCGGCGCAGTGACCGCATTCCACGGTTCGTTCCTGCGGGTCAAGGATCACGAGGGCCGTCAACACGAGTTGATGCTGACCCCTGACCAGCCCCGCATCACGATCGGCCGCTCCCCGCAGGCCGATCTCTCGCTGTCCTGGGACGTGGAGGTTTCGCGCCTGCACGCCACCGCCGAATACCTCAGCGCGCACTGGACCATCGTCGACGACGGGCTCTCGCGCAACGGGACCTTCGTCAACGGCGCCCGCCTGGTCGGCCGGCACCGGCTGCAGCCCGGCGACGTGATCCGCATGGGGACCTCGCGGGTGACCTTCCACGATTTCTCCGGCGCCGCGGGTGACATCACGCAGACCTCCACCGGCGGCCTGCCCACGCTGCGCTCGCTCACCGAGACACAGCGTTCGGTGCTGATCGCCCTGTGCCGTCCGCTGCGCGGCAACGACGGCTTCGCCTCGCCCGCCTCCAACCAGCAGATCGCCGCGGAGCTGTTCCTGAGCGTGGACGCGATCAAGACCCACCTGCGCGCCCTGTTCGCCAAGTTCGGCGTGGAGGATCTGCCACAGAACGCCAAACGCGTGCGCCTGGCCAACCTTGCCCTCCAGAGCGGCATAATCTCGGAACGCGATCTCTGATTCACCCTCGGGTCGTCCGGACGCGTGAGACGACCGCGGATGTCGGCGAGCGTCTCGGCGATGGAATGCGGGGTCCGTCGCGGTGTTGACTAGAAGTCGTTGAGCACCCGGTGTTTTCGCGGGTGACGGATTTTCAGTCAGGAGTAAGAGATGTTCGGACTTCGGATCGCGGCCCTGGTGGCGGCCACCCTGTCGACCGGTCTGATCGCGGGACTCTTCTACGGGTATGTGATCTCGGTGATGCCGGCGCTGAACCGCGCCGACGATCGGACCCTCGTCGACGTCATGCAGAAGATCAACGTGGTCATCATCAATCCGTGGTTCATGATCGCCTTCATGGGCACCGTCGGTTTCTCGGTGCTGGCCGCGGCCCTGCACCTGGGCGGGGACGTGCGCACCACCCTGATCTGGATCGTGGTGGCGCTGGTGCTCAACGTGATCGCGTTCGGGGTGACGTCCGGGCTGAACGTCCCGCTCAACGACCAGCTGGCCGCCGCCGGTGAGGTGAACGCCATCCCGGATCTGGCCGCGGTGCGCGCGCAGTTCGAATCCGATTGGGTGCGTTGGAATACCGTGCGCGCGGTGCTGCACACGCTGGCCTTCCTGGTGCTGCTGGGCGCGCTGTTCGTCGCGGGTCTGCAGCACGGTCGCGCCGAGCACGCGGCGCTGCCGGCCGCCGCGGCCGAGCAGGGCGCGGCCCCGGCCTTCCCGCAGGTCCCCGGTGGCTTCTCGGCCCCGATCGCGACGCCGCGCGAGGGCGCCCCGCACGGTTCGGCGCCCGGCTGGTCCTGACCCCATCGACTCCGGCGGCGGCCGGAACCCGTGCGCGGCCCTCTGCCGCGGCGGGTTCCGGCCGCTGTTTCCATTCGGAAGAACAAGTTACAGAAACTACCCGTCGGTAAGTCCCTCACCGCAAGCGAACTCCCATTAACTTCATGGAACGCGTTCTACTTTGGGAGGGACCATGCGTCGTGCGCCGCAGCGCCGAGCACCGGTGATGCCGGGTCGTCCATTACGGGGTCGGGCGGTCCGCCGGACCCCCGTATCACTGCTGATCACCGCGGTACTGGCCATGCTGTGGTCGGGTGTGGGCGGCGTCGCGCACGCCGACTACCGCGTCGATTTCAACTTCTTCGCGGGCATTCCGTTCGAGCTGTCCAACCCGGGCGGTTCGCTGCCGGGTGCGAATGACTTCTCCTGCGTGCCCACCGCCGCGCATCCGAATCCGGTTGTGCTGCTGCACGGCACCGCGGGCGGCGCCCAGACCAACTGGGGCGCGTACGCCCCGCTGCTGGCCAACGAGGGCTACTGCGTCTTCGCCCTCACCTACGGCAGTGCCGACGTCCCGTGGCCGCTCTCGGCCATGGGCGGGATGCGCCCCGTCCCCGAAAGCGCCGCCCAGGTCGCGGCTTTCGTGGACCGCGTGCTCGCGGCCACGGGCGCGGCCGAGGTGGACTTCGTCAGTCACTCGCAGGGCAGCCTGGTCGGCCAGTACATGGTCAAGCGGCTCGGCGGCGCGGCCCGGGTGGACAAGTTCGTCTCGATCGCCGGACCCTGGGTCGGCGTCGGCGGCGACTCGATGACGGTGATCCGCGAGACGGCCCAGCGGCTCGGCATCGATCTCGACACCGTGAACTTCCCCATGCCCAGCATCCCGCAGCTCACCGCCGGTTCGGCCTTCATGGCGGCCCTGAACGCCGACGGGGTCTATGCGCCGGAGATCACGTATACCAATATCGCCACTGTTTACGACGAGATCGCGTTCCCGCACACGGCCGGGCTCATCCCAGGCTCGAACGCCACCAACATCGTCGTCCAGGACGGCTGCCCGACCGATTTCTCCGATCACCTGGCGATCGCGGGCAGTTCGCGAGCGGCCACCTACGTCCTGAACGCCCTGGACCCCGCCCACCCGCGCCCGGTCGAGTGCAGGTTCATCCCGCCCTTCACCGGATAAACACCGCCGTCACGGCGTGGGTGCGGAAAATTCAGCTGTGGGCGTAGCCGGGGTGGAAACGATCCCGGCTACAGCTCCGTTATGAGGGAATGAGACGTACTGTCGCCGGTTCGCAATAGGGTGGACGGACGACGTGCGTGACCCCCGCCAACTAGAGTGGAGGCGGGGGATGCAACCCCAGGGCTTCATGGCAGGCTGGCGACCAGAAGGGCAGCACAGGGTCTGAAGCGCCGGATGCCGTAGCAAGCGGAGCAGGAAGTGAGGGAGCGATGTTCGAGAGGTTCACCGACCGCGCGCGGCGGGTCGTTGTCCTGGCCCAAGAAGAGGCCCGGATGCTCAACCACAACTACATCGGCACCGAGCACATCCTGCTTGGCCTGATCCACGAGGGTGAGGGCGTCGCGGCGAAGTCGCTGGAGTCGCTGGGCATTTCGCTGGAGGGTGTGCGGTCGCAGGTCGAGGAGATCATCGGGCAGGGCCAGCAGGCGCCGTCCGGTCACATCCCCTTCACCCCGCGTGCCAAGAAGGTGCTCGAGCTGTCGTTGCGCGAAGCGCTGCAGCTGGGCCACAACTACATCGGCACCGAGCACATCCTGCTCGGCCTCATCCGCGAGGGTGAGGGCGTGGCGGCGCAGGTGCTGGTCAAGCTGGGCGCCGATCTGAATCGGGTGCGCCAGCAGGTTATTCAGCTGCTCTCGGGTTACCAGGGCAAGGAGCCGGTCGAGGGTTCGGGTACGCGCAGCGAGGCGGGCACCCCGTCGACGTCGCTGGTGCTCGACCAGTTCGGCCGCAACCTGACCCAGGCCGCCCTCGAGGGCAAGCTCGACCCGGTCATCGGCCGCTCGAAGGAAATCGAGCGCGTCATGCAGGTGCTGAGCCGCCGTACCAAGAACAACCCGGTCCTGATCGGTGAGCCCGGCGTCGGTAAGACCGCCGTCGTGGAGGGTCTCGCCCAGGCCATCGTCAACGGCGAGGTGCCCGAGACGCTCAAGGACAAGCAGCTGTACACCCTCGACCTGGGTTCCCTGGTCGCGGGCAGCCGTTACCGCGGTGATTTCGAGGAGCGCCTGAAGAAGGTGCTCAAGGAGATCAACACCCGCGGCGACATCATCCTGTTCATCGACGAGCTGCACACCCTGGTGGGTGCGGGCGCGGCCGAGGGCGCGATCGACGCGGCCTCGATCCTCAAGCCCAAGCTGGCGCGCGGTGAGCTGCAGACCATCGGCGCGACCACCCTCGACGAGTACCGCAAGTACATCGAGAAGGACGCCGCGCTCGAGCGCCGGTTCCAGCCGGTGCAGGTCGGCGAGCCGACCGTCGAGCACACGATCAACATCCTCAAGGGCCTGCGCGACCGGTACGAGGCGCATCACCGTGTCTCGATCACCGACTCCGCGCTGGTGGCGGCGGCGACGCTGGCCGACCGGTACATCAACGACCGGTTCCTCCCGGACAAGGCGATCGACCTCATCGACGAGGCGGGCGCGCGCATGCGCATCCGCCGGATGACCGCGCCGCCGGACCTGCGCGAGTTCGACGACAAGATCGCCGACGCCCGTCGCGAGAAGGAAAGCGCGATCGACGCGCAGGACTTCGAGAAGGCCGCGCGCCTGCGCGACAAGGAGAAGCAGCTCGTCGCAAAGCGTGCCGAGCGCGAAAAGCAGTGGCGCTCGGGCGATCTGGACGTCGTGGCCGAGGTCGACGACGAGCAGATCGCGGAGGTGCTGGCCAACTGGACCGGTATCCCCGTCTTCAAGCTCACCGAGGAGGAGACCACCCGTCTGCTCCGCATGGAGGACGAGCTGCACAAGCGGATCATCGGCCAGGAGGACGCGGTTCGCGCGGTCTCCAAGGCGATCCGCCGTACGCGCGCCGGTCTGAAGGATCCCAAGCGTCCCTCGGGCTCGTTCATCTTCGCCGGCCCGTCCGGTGTCGGTAAGACCGAGCTCTCGAAGGCGCTGGCGAACTTCCTGTTCGGCGACGACGACGCGCTCATCCAGATCGACATGGGCGAGTTCCACGACCGCTTCACCGCGTCGCGGCTGTTCGGTGCCCCTCCGGGCTACGTCGGCTACGAAGAGGGCGGCCAGCTCACCGAGAAGGTGCGCCGCAAGCCGTTCTCGGTCGTGCTGTTCGACGAGATCGAGAAGGCCCACCAGGAGATCTACAACACCCTGTTGCAGGTCCTCGAGGATGGCCGCCTGACCGACGGTCAGGGTCGCACGGTCGACTTCAAGAACACCGTGCTGATCTTCACCTCGAACCTCGGCACCTCGGACATCTCGAAGGCGGTCGGCCTCGGCTTCGCCCAGAGCAACGCCGAGGGCTCGAACTACGAGCGCATGAAGCTCAAGGTGAACGACGAGCTGAAGAAGCACTTCCGCCCCGAGTTCCTCAACCGCATCGACGACGTGATCGTGTTCCACCAGCTGACCCAGGATCAGATCATCCAGATGGTCGACCTGATGATCGGCCGCGTCGCCAAGCAGCTGAAGAACAAGGACATGGAGATCGAGCTGACCGAACAGGCGAAGAGCCTGCTCGCCAAGCGCGGCTTCGACCCGGTGCTCGGCGCGCGCCCGCTGCGTCGCACCATTCAGCGTGAGATCGAGGACCAGCTGTCGGAGAAGATCCTCTTCGGCGAGCTGGGCGCCGGTCAGATCGTGAAGGTCGACGTCGAGGGCTGGGACGGCGAAGGCCAGGGCGACAAGGCGAAGTTCACCTTCTCCGCCCGCGCCAAGCTGACCAAGAAGGACGCTCCGGAGGAGCCGGTGGCGGTCGCCGCCGCCGGTGACACCCCCGCGACCCCCGCGGCCTCCGGCGAGTAAGAGTTCAACGAGAAAGCCCCCACACCTTCGGGTGCGGGGGCTTTTTCGCGTTCCGATGAGCGTCGCGGGTGCGGTGTTCAGTGGAAGCGGGCCGCGATGGGGGCGAAGGCCGCGGCGAGGTCGCCGGGGACCAGGAGCTCGTCTATGCCGTACTTCTCGCGGCGGTGTTTCAGGAGTTCGGCGGCCGCGCCGGGGTCGGCGGGGAGCAGGGCGGCGGCGTCCACCTCGCGGAGGCCGGCGGCGGTGATGCCCATGTGGGTGGTCATGTAGTGGGGGAGGTGGTTTCCGACGCCGACCACCTGGAGCGAGAAGGGGATCGCGCGGTCGGTGTGATCGCGCACGGTGGCGATCGCCGCGGCCAGGTCGTCCTCGGTGGCGGTGGGCCGGACCGCGAGGTGGATGCGGTCGGCGTGCGCGGCGGCGGTGGCGAGCATGCGCGGGCCACCGGCGGCGATGACGATCGGCGGCGCGGGTTGCACTGTGGCGCGGACGGTCTCGATGGTCGCCAGCAATTGGGCGCGGCGTTCGGCGGCCGAACCCCAGGGAACGCCGAACCGCTCGGCCTCACGGCTCGCGTCGGGACGGCCGGTGCCCACACCCAATTCGAAGCGGCCATCTGAAAGCAGTTGCAGCGCCGAGGTTTCCCGGGCGGTCGCGACGGCGGTGCGCATGGGCACGGCCAGCACGTTGGGCCGCAGTCGAATCGTGGCGGTCACCGCCGCGGCGGCCGCCAGCGCGGGGAACGGCGACGGCGTATACAGGGTGTCGGGGAGCATGAGCGTGGCGTACCCCTGCTGCTCGGCCTCCCGGGCGGACCGCACCCATTCGGCGCCGGAACGGGGAGCCAGGACGATTCCGAAGTGCATGTTCATGTTTCGAGCATGCGCGCGATCGCGCCGCCTGAAATCTGCGCGCGGGCGGTGTTCGGACTACGTCCGCGGACGTACGCGGGCACGCGCGGAACGTTCTGGTTCCGGAGTCGTATGCCGATTCCGGCCGCTCCCGATCGGCACGTGGCCGGAGGTCCTCGCGCCGGGGATCTATTGCCAGCCCGGCCGCACCATGCCGGACTCGTAGGCGATCACGACCAGTTGGGTGCGGTCGCGCGCGCCGAGTTTCACCAGGATCCGGCTGACGTGGGTGCGGGCGGTCGCGGGGCTCATGAACAGGCGTCCGGCGATCTCGGCGTTGGTGAGCCCCTCGGCGACCAGGGCCATGACCTCGCGTTCGCGATCGGTCAGGACGGTCAGGGTCGCGGCCGGCGCGGGCTTGGCGTGGGTGGCGAACTCGGCGACCAGGCGGCGGGTCACGCTGGGGGACAGCAGCGCGTCACCGCCGGCGACCACGCGCACGGCCTTCACGAGGTCGGCGGGTTCGGTGTGTTTGACCAGGAATCCGGTGGCCCCCGCGCGCATGGCCTCGAAGACGTACTCGTCGAGTTCGAAGGTGGTCAGCACGATGACCCGCACCCCGGCCAGGTCCGGGTCGGCGGCGATGGCTCGGGTCGCGGCCAGCCCGTCCAGTACCGGCATGCGAATGTCCATGAGCACCACCTCGGGCTCGAACTCGCGGACCCGGCGCACCGCCTGGTCCCCGTTCTCGGCCTCACCCACGACCTCGATGTCGTCCTGCGCGTTCAGCAGCGCCGCGAAACCCGCGCGCACCAGCGCCTGATCATCCGCGATCACGACTCGAATACTCACGAAACCTCCGGGTGCGCATGCTTTTCGGTATCCGGGACGGGCCGGGCGGGCCGACGGCCGCGGGCGTGAGCGCCGGGGCCGCCGGCCGGCGGCTGCCTCGAACCTACGCGCCCGCCGGTCCACGGCTCGTGTGCGCGGGATTCGCCGGGCCCGGCTACGTCGCGGGTTCGGGCTGGGTCAGATGTGCGGGCAGCCGCGCCTCCACTCGAAATCCGCCGTCGGGTTTGGGCGCCGCCGCCAGGCGCCCGCCCAGCGCGTTGGCCCGCTCGGTCATCCCGCGAATGCCGTGCCCGCCCCCGCTCGTCTCGGTCGCGGCCCGCGCGGGCGGGGTGTTCTCGACGCACACGAACAGGCGTTCCGCCGAATAGCGAATGGTCACAAGCACACTCGCGCCGGGAGCGTGCCGCACCACATTGGTCAGCGCCTCCTGCACGATCCGCGCGGCGGCCACCTCCACCACGGCCGGCAGCCGCCGGACCGTCCCGGTCACGATGGTCCGCACCTGCACCCCGGCGGTGCGGGCGGGCCCGGTGAGCGCCTCGAGGTCGCCGATGCCGACCGTGGGCGTGATCGGCGCCGACACCGTGGCCGTGCCGCCGCGAATCGAGCGCAGCAGCGAATTCACTTCCCCGAGTGCGTCTTTGCTGGCCGCCTTGATCGCCGCCAGCGCCACGGCCGCCTGCTCGGGCTTGCGATCGAACAGCTCCAGCGCCACCGAGGACTGCACGTTGATGAGCGAGAGGCTGTGCGCGAGCACGTCGTGCAGTTCGCGCGCGATGGCGAGTCGTTCCTCGCCGGCCCGCTGCTCCTGTTCGGCGAGTTCGCGCGCGCGTTCGGCTTCGGCGTTGCGCAGCGCCTCGGCCTCCTGCTCCCGGCGCGCGAGCAGCGCGGCCCGGCGCTGCCGGATGCCCTCGGCGATCGCCACCAGCACGACGAGCCACGCCAGCAGCCCGAACTGCTGCCAGCTGTTGCTCGCGTAGCCCCGCCACCCGGGCACCGGCCACACCATCGCGAGGTATCCGGCGAGCACCAGCGGATAGGTGCGCCATCGTGATCCGCGGATGCCCGCGGTCAGGAACGCGACCACCAGCGACAGGAAGATCGGCCCGTACCCGTACCCGAGCAGCAGATACGCCGCGGCCGCCGCGATGGTCCCGTACAGCACGGGTTCGGGATATCGCCGCCGCACGAGCAGCAGCAGCGGACCCGCCGCCAGCAGCGCGTACCCGAGCGGGTCCAGGTCGCGCAGCACGTCCTGGTGCGCGTTGGCCGCCGTCCCGCCGCCCAGCTGGACGACGGCGATGACCACCGCGATCAGCGCGTCCGAGCCCCGTATGTCCCCGCTCCGCAGACCCCACCGCGCCGCACCCATAGCTGAACGCTAACGCCGCGCGGGCTTCCGCGACACCGTCTCGACGGGAAATACGTCCGCGTACGTACGGGGTCGCGCCGGATGTTCCGCGCGGGCGGGGCCCGTCCGGGCGGTCGCCGGTGGAATCGCGGCGGGGCGGTAGCGGCTGTCGAACGCGTGCCCGATCGCGCCGGATATGTCCCGTGGGGCGGCGGTGACCGGGCGCGTCCAGCTGGAGGAAGACGCACCTCGGCGTCGGCGGCGAGCCCGTCCGCCGCAGCGATCCGGCGATAGGCGGCCGGGTAGAGGTGGCTCGGCGGCAGCCTCTGGCGGCCGGACCTACGTCGCGGTGCGTACCTCGAATCGCGCTGTGTGGCGGATGTTTCCCGATCGCCCCGGGCGGACGCTGAAACCATGAACGAAGCGATCCTCGATACCGAGCGGTTGACCAAGCGCTACGGACCGCACCTCGCGGTGGACGCGGTGAGCATGCGGGTGCGGCGCGGTGAGATCTACGGATTCCTCGGCCCCAACGGCGCGGGCAAGACCACGACCCTGCGCATGCTGGCCGGTCTGATCCGCCCGTCCGGCGGCACCGCCACGGTGCTCGGACATGCGCCGGGCGCGCCGGAAGTCCTGCGCCGCATGGGCGTTCTCATCGAGGGCCCCGGCTTCTACCCCTACCTGTCCGGCCGCGACAACCTGCGGGTGCTGGCCCGCTATCGCGGTGTGGACCGCGCCGACGTGGAGCGCGTCCTCGATCGGGTGCGCCTGCGCGACCGCGGCGACGACAGATTTCGCGCCTACTCCCTCGGTATGAAACAGCGCCTCGGCGTCGCGGCGGCCCTGCTCGGCCATCCCGACCTGCTGATCCTCGACGAACCCACCAACGGCCTCGACCCCGCGGGGATGGCCGAGATGCGAGAGCTGATCACCGCCGTAGCCGCCGACGGGCACACCGTCGTGCTGTCCAGTCACCTGCTCGCCGAAGTGCAGGAGATCTGCGATCGCGTCGGCGTCATCTCCGGCGGCCGCCTGCTCACCGAGGCCACCGTGCGCGAGTTACGCGGCGCGGCATCGCTGTTCGTGCGGGCCGAGCCCCTCGAGACGGCCTTCCCGGCGGTGCGCCGGGTGGCCGGCGACCGGTCCGCGCTGCTCACCGCCACCGGCATCAAGGTCGATGCCGGTGTGGCACTGGCGCCCGCGGTGGCACGCGCGGTCATCGAGTCCGGCGCGGACCTGCTCGAACTGCGCACCGACGAAAAGTCCCTGGAAGAAGTGTTTTTCGAGATGACGGAGACGGCGAAATGACGGATCGAGCAATGAATCCGAGCGATGAGACGGCACGCGGCCTCCCGGGCCCCGCCACGTTCGGTGCGGACCGTCGGACGGCGGCCGATGCGGACGCGGGATCCCCGGCTGCCGCGCCGCCCGTCGTCCCCTCGCGCACTCGGCCGGGATCCACCGCGCGCGACCTGCCGGCGAGCACGCGAGCCGAGCTACTGCGCCTGCGCAAATGGCCCGCGTTCTGGATAGTGCTCGGCACCTGGATCCTGCTGAATCTGACCTTCGCCTACCTGTTCAACTACCTGGCCTACACGAGCGGATCGGACAGCCGGATGTCGAACGGCCAGCCCCGCGAGGTGCTGCTGCGCCAGCTGCTGCCCGCCGCGGTGCCCGAGGTCTTCACCCAGGGCATGGCCATGTTCGGCGGCGCGCTCATGCTGGTGCTGGGCGCGCTGGCGATCGGCTCCGGATACAGCTGGGGTAGCTGGAAAACCGTTCTGACCCAGGGGCCTTCGCGGGTGTCGGCGCTGGGCGGGGCGATCGTCGCCCTCGCGCTGACGGTGATCGCCCTGGTGCTGACCGCTTTCGTGGTCGACACCGGGGTGGCGGCACTGATCGCGGCCACGCAGGGTGAGTCGCTCGCGCTGCCGTCCGCGGGCCGGGCACTGCTCGGAATAGCCTCGGGCACGGTCATTCTCGGCATGTGGACCCTGGCGGGCGCGTTGATCGGCGCGATCGCCCGCGGTCCGGCCCTCGCGGTCGGCCTGGGTCTGGTGTGGGTCCTGGTGGTGGAGAACCTCTTGCGCGGCGTGGCCGCGATCTTCGACCCGATCCGCCCCCTGACAGATCACCTCCCCGGCACCGCCGCGGGCTCGCTGGCCGGCTCCCTGCGCGCCGACTCCGGCCCGGCCACCCCCGGCGTCCTGGACATCCTGAGCCGGGGTGAGTCCCTCGCGCTGCTCGCCCTCTACATCGCGGCCTTCGCGGTCGGTACGACCTGGCTCATCCGCCGCCGCGACCTGATCTGAGCGCCGAGCCGCTACGGCCCGAGTACCCCGTGCGCGACGCGGGTCAGCCCAGCGCTGATCCGCGCCGCGTCGAGCCCGTGCTCGCGCTGGTACCGGAACACCTCGGCCGCCAGCGGCGCGAGCAGCGTGTCGACCAGGGAATCCACTTCGGCCACACCGGCTTCCACGAGCAGCGCGCGGACGTGCACGCGCCAGAACTGGTAGGCCCCGGTCCGGAAGCGCGCGCCCCCGGTCTCCGCGCCCAGCACCAGATCCGCGTGCGCGTCGAGCAGCTCGACCATCGCGGTGAAGAACGCGGCCAGCCTGGCGCCCGGGGGAGCGCCCGGTCCGAGCGGCGGCGCGCCGCGCAGCAGTTGCTCCTGGAGTTCGCGTTCGTGCTGATCCAGCAGGGCGACCGCGATCGACACCACGTCCGGATACCGCCGGTACAGCGTCCCGCGCCCGACCCCGGCGGCCTTGGCCACCTCGTCCATGGTGACGGTGCGCGGATCCTTGCTGGCGAAGAGTTCGGCTGCGGCACTGAGGACTTTGGCTCGATTGCGGGCCGCGTCGGCGCGTTCGGCCGGGGCGCTCGAGTCCGCGCCGTCGAGCAGCGGCAATCCGACGGGGTCCATACGGCCACTGTAGCTCGTCCCGGAATAAGTGGACAATGTGTCCGGTTGCGGCTAACGTTCGAGCGAAACGGACAGACTGTCCACATAGACCGGAGAACGCCATGCCGACCCTGCTGCACCTCGACGCCAGCGCCCGCCGCACCGCGATCAGCCGAGAACTGAGCGCCGCCTTCGCCGAATCCTGGCGCGCCGAACACCCAACCGGGCGCTACGAGTATCGCGACCTGGCCGCCGACCCGATCCCCTTCCTAGGCGAAGGCTGGACCGAACTCTGCGATCGCGTCCTCGCGCACGGCTGCACCGACCTGGATCACCTTGCGGACCTGGTGGATTCACCCGCCCAGGCCGAGGCGTGGGCGGTCGTCGAGCCGCTGCTCGCCCAGGTGCGCGCGGCCGACGTGGTGCTCATCGGCACCCCGATGTACAACTACTCGATCCCCGCCGCGCTCAAGGCCTGGCTCGACCAGATCACGTTCCCGCGAATGTCGCTGGCGCCCACCCGTTTCGTGGTCACCACCGCCCGCGGCGGTGCGTACTCCCCGGGTTCGCCGAAGGCCGCGTTCGACTATCAGGAGCGTTTCCTGCGCGACTTCTTCGCGGGCCACTTCGCCGTCGAGGACACCGTTTTCGTCACCGCCGAATGGGCGAACGCCCGCCAGGACCCGCACCTGGCCCACGCGCGCGAACGGCACGACGCCTCCTATGCCGCCGCGCTCGAATCCGCCCGCCGGCTCGGGAAGGAGTACTGAGATGGCCTGGCTCGTCCTGATCGCGGCCGGCCTCGTGGAGGTCGCCTGGTCCCAGTCGATCAAGCCGACGCAGAACTTCACCCGCCCGCTGGCCACCCTGATCTGCTTCGTGCTGGCCGCCGTCGCGGTCTGGCTGCTGTCCTACAGCATGCGCACCCTGCCGGTCGGCACCGCGTACGCGGTCTTCACCGGCATCGGCGCGGTGGGCGCGATCGGTCTCGGCGTTGTGCTGCAGAAGGATCCGCTCTCGGCCGGCCGGGTGCTGGCGCTCGCGCTGATAGTCGGCGGGATCGTGCTGGCCCGGGCGACCGATCCGGCGTGAGGGCGGGTCCGCCGACCCGCCCCGGGCGCCACGCGGGAACGGGGATCGGGGCCGGTATCGTGCTCGCGCATGGACGTTGCCCCGATCCGGTTACCCGAGTTGTCCGAGCGGCCGTTCTCCCTGGTCGCCGAGCGCATCATGGCCGCTTCCCCCGATGAGCTCTATGCCATGTGCACCCGGCAGTTGAGCCTGTGGTTCGCCGATCCCGGCTCGGTGCTCTCGCGCCCCGCGGTGAACGAGCCGTTCTTCTTCACCGCGGGCGGCGGGCACCCGCACTACGGTCGGTTCCTGCGCCTGATTCCCGAACGCCTGGTCGAGCTGACCTGGGTGACCGCGGGCACCGAGGGCGCGGAAACCGTTCTCACCGTGGAACTCTCACCGCACGGCGCGGGGTCGGCGCTGCTGCTCACACACGCCGGGTTCGCCACCGCCGCAGCCAGGGACCGGCACCGCGAATCCTGGCCGGGCATTCTGGAACGCCTGGACCTGCGGACCGCGGCCACCGTGTGACCCGCTGACCGGCCGCCTATCTCGTTGCTACCCCGCGTCTCTCACGGCGGGGTAGTTTCGACCGTGCCCCTCCGCGGGAGCCGGAGCGTGAACCCGGTGGCCGGGAGCGGCCCCCATTCCCCTGAGTGAAAGGACAGTGATGCCCACACGTACCGCGCGCACCGCCTGGACCGGCGGCCTGCAGGACGGCTCCGGTCAGGTCGAGCTGGCGAGCTCCGGCGTCGGCAAGTACGACGTCTCGTTCCCCAAGCGCGCCGCCGACAACGCCGACGGCACCACCAGCCCGGAAGAGCTGATCGCCGCCGCGCACTCCTCGTGCTACGCCATGGCGCTGTCCGCGCAGATCGGTAACGCCGGTGGTACCCCTACGAGCTTGGACGTCACCGCCGACGTCTCGCTGAGCCCGGATCCGGCCGGCGGCTTCCGCATCTCCAAGATCAAGCTGACGGTCGTCGGCCGCGCGTCGGGCATCGACGCCGCGGGCTTCGCCGAGGCCGCGGCCGCCGCGAAGGCGGGCTGCCCGGTCTCCAAGGCCCTCGCGGGCGTGGACACCATCGAGCTGGACGCCACGCTCGAGGCGTGATGCTCCGCGGCTGAACCGGCTTCGGCGACCCGCTCGCCCGATCCGGATCGGTCTCGGACAACGAAAAGGGCAGTGCCGGTTCCTACGGCACTGCCCATTTCTGTGTCTCGCGAGGGGTGAACTACGCGGCGACCGCCGCGGGTTCGCGCTCGCCGCGGGTGGCGAACTCGGTCAGCGCCGCGAAGGCCAGACCCAGCGCGGCCCACAGGGTCGCGGTCTGCGCCAGCGACGCCACCCGGAACTGCCACAGCAGCGACGGCGGGAAGTCGGCCTTCACCTCGTCGATACCCGGCAGCGAGATGTAGCCGATCGCGACGACCAGCACGAATGTCGCTGTCGCACCGATCAACCGGACGGTGTCGAGCTGTCCGTTCAGCAGCCGGTAGGCGTAGACGGCGAGCCCGACGGCCGCGAAGCCGAGCAGGACCACCGCGACCCACAGCCAGGTGCGGTCGGTGATGGTCTCCGGGTCACCCACCGCGGGCGGGTTGGCCGGGTACTTGAAGAACGGCACCGCGACGATCGCCAGCCAGCCACCGGCGGCCAGACCGAGCGCGAGGCGCGGGCCGGACAGGGTGGTGTACCGGCGGACCACGTTGGCCGCGCAGGCGAACAGGGCGCCGAAGGCCATACCGGCCAGGCCCAGGGCCAGGAATTGCCCGGCCTTCTGGCCGGGGCGGCTGACTTCGGCTTCCTCTTCTTCTTCCGCCGGAGCGCCCGCGGCGGCGGGTTCGGCGGCTTCGCCGTGGGTGTGACCGCCACCGGCGGCCTCCTCGATGGCGATGGCCGCGTCGATCTTGGGCTCACCGACGAAGTAGCCGACGGTGGCCGCCAGCAGACCGGCGATCAAGCCGGCCAGCAGGCCTCGAATCAACAGGGTCTTGAGCGAACCGGTCAGGGCGCTCGCCGCACGCGGCGGCTGAATCGTGTCGCTCAGTGGCACGGGACACCCAGCAGATGCCGTCCGTCATGCATGAGCTCGTGCATGTACATGCCGGTGCGGGAGACCGCACCCTGGTCGAAGCCGACCAGGTACAGCGTGAGCAGCGCAAACAGAACGACGGCAGCGGAGATCAACAGCGCCTTGAGCGCGTCGCCCGATGCCTCGCTGGGAGAGTGAATGGTGGCCATTCGAATCCTCCTAAGGGAATTCGCGTCCCTGTCGAGATGGGTGCGACGATGCCGGTGTCTGGCTTTCCCGGCATCTGCCCTAGGGGTGATGCTTGGATACAGTGGCGCGACCGCGCCGGAATCTCACCGGCTTACGCGTCACCGTCGCATACTTCACCTCGAACTGTGACATCCCCGCTGGCCACTCGTCAACACGGGCTGATCAGGCGTTCTTGCCCTGAACGTCGAGGACGACCTCGAATTCCAGCAGGGACGCACCGGTGGAAACGGGCTTGCGCTGTTCGCCTCCCGCGTGTGCGGTGCGGGCCGGGCCGTCCCGCCATGCTTCGAAGGAGCTCTCCGAATCCCATTGGGTGACAACGAAGTAGCGCTGGTCACCGGCGACCGGGCGGAGCAGCTGGAAGCCGAGGAAACCGGGCGAGTTCTCGACCGCGTGCGCGCGGGCGGCGAACCGCTTCTCCAGTTCGGGGCCCGCGCCCTCGGGAACTTCGATTGCATTGATCTTGACGACAGCCATATGTCCGAATCTACGCCGCCCGCCCGAGGAGACGACACACCCGCGGCCGCTGCGCGCGCCCTACATTGGTGGCGTGTCGCATGACGAAGATTCCGCCGTGAACGCCCTGCACGACGCGGGCGGCGCCGGTGTGCCCCTGCTGCTGTTGCACGGTCTGATGGGCAGCGCCCGCACCTGGAACAGCCACCTCGACTGGCTGCGTGAGTTCGGCCACGTCTACACCTTCGACGCGGCCGGGCACGGCCGTCCGGCGCCGGCCGAGCTGACCACCGAGGCGTTCGTCGCCGATCTCGCGGCCGCCACCGCGCACATCACCGAACCGATGGTGGTGATCGGGCATTCGATGGGCGCGCTGCACGGCTGGGTCTTCACCGCCGCGCACCCCGACCGGGTGCGCGCGCTCGTCGTGGAGGACATCGCGCCCGATTTCCAGGGCCGCACCGCCGCGGACTGGGCGGCCATGGTGCACGCCTGGCCGCAGCCGTTCCCGGACGAGGCGGCGATGCTGAAGTTTTTCGGGCCGGTCGCGGGCCGCTACTTCCTCGATTCCTTCCGGCGCGAGGCCGACGGGTATCACCTGCACGGCGAGGTGGACACCTTCCGGGACATCTCCGAGGAGTGGGGAACTCGCGAGTTCTGGGGACAGTGGAAGGCCGTCACGGTTCCGGCGCTGCTGCTCGAGGGCGAGCACACGATCACCCCGCCCGGCCAGATGGTCCGCATGGCCGAGATCCACCCGGACGCCCGGCACGTGGTGATCGCGGACGCCGGGCATCTCGTGCACGACGATCAGCCGGCCGCCTACCGCGCCGAGGTGGAACGCTTCCTGCGGCGCGTGCTGTAGCGCGCCGCGCCGGTCTCCCGGATCCGCTCTGTCCGGGAGTTACCCCTCCGACCTGCGTATCCGGCGCCGGGATCGGATCGTCCGACACGCCGCGGCGGGTTGTGAAGGCGGGTGCCTTCAGTCTTCGCGGGCGGTCGTCGTATGCTCGGCGAGCAGCCGACCCGGAATGAATGGTGACCAACGATGATCGACTTCACGATTCCCGCCGAACTCGCCGCCGAACGCGATCGAGTGCGGCAATTCGTCATCGACAAGATCGTCCCGTACGAGCGTGACCCGCGCCTGACCCAGCACGGCCCGACCGACGAACTCCGGCAGGAACTGGTCGAGCTGGCCCGCGCCGAGAAGCTGCTCACCGTGCAGGCCCCCGTCGAACTGGGCGGTCGCGGCCTCAGCCACATCGAGCAGGCCGTGCTCTACGAGGCGGCGGGCTGGTCCACCCTGGGCCCGGTCGCCATGAACTGCGCCGCCCCGGACGAGGGCAACATGTTCATGCTCTCCAAGATCGCGAACCAGGAGCAGGTCGAGCGTTTCCTGCAGCCGGTCATCGACGGCCACCAGCGGTCGGTCTTCGCCATGACCGAACCGAACGGCGCCGGCTCGGACCCCAACCAGCTCGCCACCGAGGCCGTCTTCGACGGCGAGAACTTCACCGTCAACGGCCGCAAATGGCTGATCACCGGCGCCGACGGCGCGAAGACGTGGATCATCATGGCGCGCCTGGCCGAGAACGACCACCTGCCCGCGGGCCCCACCCTGTTCCTCTGTGAGGGCGACACCCCGGGCATCGTCATCGAACGCATCATGAACACCATGGACCGCAACTACGTGGGCGGGCACGCGGTCGTGAACTTCGAGAACCTGGTGCTCCCGCGCGAGGCGGTGCTCGGCGAAACCGGCCAGGCCCTGCGCTACGCCCAGCTGCGCCTGGCCCCCGCCCGGCTCACCCACTGCATGCGCTGGCTGGGCGCGGCCGAGCGGGCGCAGTCCATCGCCATCGAGTACGCCAAGACCCGCACCGCCTTCGGCAAGACCATCGGCGAGCACCAGGGCGTGTCGTTCCTGTTGGCGGACAACGAGATCGCGCTGCACCAGTGCCGCCTGACCATCTGGCACGCCTGCTGGCTCATGGATCAGGGCGAGAAGGCACGGCACGAGAGCTCGATCGCCAAGTCGTACGTCTCGGAGGAACTGTTCAAGGTCACCGACCGCTGCGTGCAGGTGCTCGGCGGCATCGGCATCAGCGACGAGACCGTGGTGGAGATGATCTTCCGTGACATGCGCGCCTTCCGCCTGTACGACGGCCCCACCGAGGTGCACAAGTACGCCATCGGCCGCCAGATCCTGCGGTGATCGCTTCGCAGGTGCACTAGCATTCCCCGCATGAGCTCGGAACTGCATGTTGATGTGTCCGGCGGAGTCGCGGTACTCACGCTCAACCGGCCCGCTCAGCAGAATGCGCTCACACCCGCCATGGCGGCCGAACTCGGTGCGGCGCTGCGGCGCTGCGACACCGAGGACGCCATCGGCGCGGTCATCGTCACCGGCACCGCGCCCGCGTTCTGCGCGGGCGCGGATCTGTCGCTCAAGACCGGCGAGGTCAACGGTCTCATCGATCCCGCGCCCTTCCGCATCCGCAAACCCGTCATCGCCGCGGTGAACGGGCACGCGGTGGGCATCGGCCTGGAGATCGCGCTGCAGTGCGATCTGCGGTACTTCGCCCGCGACGCGGTCTACGGCCTCAACCAGGTGCGCCGCGGCGCGATCGCGGGCGGGTACGCGCACTGGACCCTGCCCCGCCTGGTCGGCAGTTCGGTCGCCGCCGACCTGCTGCTCACCGGCCGCACCTTCGACGGGGAGGAGGCGCAGGCGCTCGGCATCGCCAATTCCTGCCTGCCCGCCGGCGAGGTGCTGCCCACCGCGCTCTCGATCGCGCACGACATCGCGCACGGCTCCGCGCCGCTGCCGGTGGCACTGTCCAAGCGGCTGCTGTGGGAGGCGCCGACCATGTCCCCGGAAACGGTGGGCCGCTTGGAAACCGAACTCAACGAGTACATCGCCACGAGCGCCGACGGCGGCGAGGGCGTCGCCGCGCTCAAGGACCGCCGCCCGCCGAAGTGGACGGGCAGCGTGAGCGGGGAGTGGCCGGCCTGGGACGCGGTCACCGGCGGCGCGGATCGCCCCGGCCTGGACTGAGTTCGCCCGCACGCGACTACGCGTGCGGGACGGGTTCGGCGGAACGAGCGGGCGATCAGCCCCGGCCGCTGAGCGCCATCATGAAGAACAGGATGCCGAAGCAGATCATCAGGATCGTGCCGAGGATGCCGAGCATCAGGCCCACGCGCACCTGTACGCCGCCGCCGATCGCGCCGCCGGAGGCTTCGATGTCGTTCATCGCCCGGCGGCCCATGGCCCAGGCCACCGGCCCCAGCGCCCCGCAGCAGAACACGCTGAGCACCCCGAGTAACAGCACCGTCGTGGCATATTCGTGCTCGATCGGTGAGCCGATGGGCTGATGATGGATGGCCACCGCCCGATTTTACGGTCGAATCGGCCCGTGCGACAGGCAGACGCGCGGTGTTCCCTTGCGGCACTTGCTCGAACGGCCTCGCCCGCGCCGCCGCGCGCGGCGAAAAGGGGCTCCGACGAGCGAACTCCCCGGCGCCGAGGCGATCCGGGGAGTTCGTGAAAGCGCTTCGCGCGCAGTTATTTACGTGTGCCGCGGGCGCGTCGCCGCGCGGCAGACGGATGGTCAGGCCCGGCGCTGCCGGGCGATGTCGGCGAGAATCACGCCCGCCGCCACCGAGGCGTTGAGCGATTCGACCGGACCGGCCATGGGGATGCTCAGAATCGCGTCGCAGTTCTCGCGCACCAGGCGGGACAGGCCCTTGCCCTCGGATCCGACCACGATGACCGTCGGTGCGGTGCCGTCGAACTCGTCGAGCGAGGTGTCGCCACCGGCGTCCAGGCCGATGATCTGGTATCCCTTGCTCGCCCAATCCTTCAGTGTCCGAGTCAGATTGGTGGCCTGCGCGACGGGCAGCCGGGCCGCCGCGCCCGCGCTGGTGCGCCAGGCGACCGCGGTGACGCTGGCGCTGCGGCGCTGCGGGATCACCACGCCCTGACCGCCGAACGCCGCCACCGAGCGGATCACCGCGCCCAGATTGCGCGGGTCGGTGATGTTGTCCAGCGCGACCAGCAGCGCGGGCTCGCCCGAGGCGCGCACCTTCTCCACCAGATCGTCCGGATGCGCGTAGCGGTAGGGCGGCACCTGCAGGGCCAGGCCCTGGTGCATGGCGTTGTGGCTCATCTTGTCGAGATCGGTGCGCGGCAGCTCCAGGATGCTGATGCCGGTGTCCGCCGCGATCTTCACCGCCTCGGTGAGCCGCTCGTCGTTCTCGGTGCCGACGGCGACGTACAGCGCGGTGGCGGGCACCCCGGCGCGCAGGCACTCGACCACGGGGTTGCGCCCGAGCACCAGCTCCGGGCCCGCGTTGTCCTTGCGACCGGCGATCGGGCGGCTCGCGTTGCGCGCCCGATTGTTCGCGGTGGCGTTCTGCGCCTTGGCCGCGGCCCGGGCCCGCTTGGCCGCGGGGTGCTTGGTGCGCTCGGAGGCGGGCGGCGTGGCGCCCCTGCCCTCGAGGCCGTGGCTGCGCTTGCCGCCGGACCCGACGACCTGCCCCTTCTTGGTTCCGCTCTTGCGCACCGCACCGCGTCGCGCCGAATTGCCTGCCATTACTTCGCCTTCCGTATCACGCGGGGAACCCGCATCGGCCGGTCACGGGAGAACCCGCTCTCGGTCGATCATGCGGGAAACCTGCATCCGGTCGGCGCAGCAAACGGCTGCGCCCTGTTCTTCTGGTGCGCTACCGCCTCGTAGCGCGGGTGCGGCGCGGTGGTACCGCGCCGGGTGTCGCCTCGGACGAGTCCGAGACCGGGTACTGCCGGGCGAGCCCGGCCCGATCAACGATCCGCTGTGGTCAGTGACCATTCCGGACCGCGGGCAGTGTCGGTGACCTCCACGCCCGCCGCTTTGAGCCGATCGCGGACGGCGTCGGCCGCACCCCAGTCCTTGTCGGCCCGGGCCTGCTGCCGTCGTTCGAGTTCCGCGCCGACGAGCACGTCCAGGGCGGCCAGCGCCGACGAGGAGTCGGCGGGCGCCGCCCAGTGCGCGTCCAGCGGATCCACGCCCAGGACGGCGAGCATCGCCCGGACCTGACCGGCGAGGGTGCGGGCGGTGTCGAGGTCCTCGGCGTCCACGGCCTTGTTGCCCTCGTTCACCACGCCGTGGATCTCGGCGAGCGCCTTGGGCACGTTGAGGTCGTCGTTCAGCGCGTCAGCGAACCCGGTGGTCCAGGCGCCGATCGGCGCGTCCCCGGCGCGCTCGACCACGCGATGGATGAACGCCTCGATCCGGCGGTACGACGCCGCGGACTCGGTCAGCGCGTGATCGGAGTATTCGAGCATGGAGCGGTAGTTGGCGCTGCCCAGGTAGTAGCGCAGCTCCACCGGCCGCACGTCCAGGCGCGCGAGCACGTTCGGAATCGAGAGCACGTTGCCCAGCGACTTGGACATCTTCTCGCCGCTCATGGTCACCCAGCCGTTGTGCAGCCAGTAGCGGGCGAACCCGTCACCGGCCGCGCGCGACTGCGCGATCTCGTTCTCGTGATGCGGGAAGACCAGATCCATTCCGCCGCAATGGATATCGAATTCCGCGCCGAGGTAGTACTCGGCCATGGCGGAGCATTCGAGGTGCCAGCCCGGGCGGCCCGGGCCCCACGGCGACGGCCAGCTCGGCTCGCCCGGCTTGGCGGCCTTCCACAGCGTGAAGTCGCGCTGATCCTTCTTGCCCTGGCCGGCGCTCTCGCCCTGGTGCACGTCGTCGAGCTTGTGACCGGAGAGCTTGCCGTAGTCGGGGAAGCTGACCACGTCGAAGTAGACGTTGCCCTCGGACGGGTAGGCGTGCCCGCGCTCGATGAGCCGTTCCATCATGTCGACCATCTGGGTGATGTGCCCGGTCGCGCGCGGCTCGGCCGACGGCGGCAGCACCCCGAGGGTGGCGTAGGCGCGGTCGAAGGCGCGCTCGTGCGTGGCGGCCCACTCCCACCACGGGCGCCCCGCCTCGGCGGCCTTGTGCAGGATCTTGTCGTCGATGTCGGTGACATTGCGGATGAAGGCCACGTCGAAACCGTTGGCGGACAACCAGCGTCGCAGCACGTCGAAGGCGACGCCGCTGCGCACATGGCCGATGTGGGGTTCGCCCTGAACGGTCGCGCCGCACAGGTACACCGAGGCGTGGCCGGGGACCAGCGGAGTGAATTCACGCAGGGTCCGCGTCTCGGTGTCGAACAGGCGCAGAGTCACGACAAGGCATCCTAGCTGTTGGGATATGGCGGAAGACGGGCGGATACGGCTTCGGGCGGCCGCTGGGGATTTTCGAGGCGACAGGCGGGTCGGGTCAGTCCCGACAACACAGCAGGGCGTTGGCGATCGCCGCCACGCCCTCGCCGCGGCCGGTGAGTCCCAGGCCGTCGGTGGTGGTGCCGGACACCGATACCGGCGCACCCAGAATTTCACCGAGCACCTGTTGCGCCTCGGCGCGTCGCGGGCCCATCTTCGGCCGATTTCCGATGACCTGTACAGCGGCATTGACAATCGTCAAGCCCGCTTCATCCAGCAGACGCCGGACCTCTTTGAGCATCGCCGCACCGGAGACGCCCGCCCATTCGGGCCGGCCGGTGCCGAAAATCGCGCCGACATCGCCGAGCCCGGCCGCGGACAACAGCGCGTCGCAGAGCGCGTGCGCGGCCACGTCACCGTCGGAATGCCCGGCGCAACCGCTGTCGCCGTCGAACAGCAGACCGGCCATCCAGCAGGGACGGCCGGGTTCGATCGGGTGCACGTCGCTGCCGACGCCGACCCGCAGAGAGGTGGGATCGAAGCTCATGGCGTCGGCACCGCCTCTCTGGATTCGTGTGGACCGGACTCGCCCCGCGCCACCAGTGTATTGGCCAGCACGAGGTCCAGGGGAGTCGTTATCTTGAAAGCCATCGCCGCGCCCGGCACGGTGTGCACGACGGCGCCGAGCAATTCGACCAGACCCGCGTCGTCGGTCGCGTGGATTCCGGTGGCGTGCGCCGAGCGCAACAATTCCGCGTCGAACCCCTGCGGCGTCTGCACGGCGCGCAGCGCCGAACGGTCGGGCGTGCCGGTGACGGCGCCCGCGGCGTCGACGGATTTGATGGTGTCGGTGACCGGCAGGGCCGGGACCACCGCGACCGCACCGGCGCGCAACCGGTCGACCACCCGCGATACGAGATCGGGCGGGGTGAGTGCGCGCGCGGCGTCGTGTACGAGATAGTGCGTGGCCGCGGGGGCGGCGTTCAGGCCGGCCCGCACCGAATCGGTGCGTTCGGCGCCGCCGGGGACCACGCGTACGGGAACGTGACTGTCGGGCAGGAGGGCGCGAGTCTCGTCGACGAGGTCGGCGGGCACGATCACCACCACCTCGTCGACGGACTCGGATGCGAGCAGACCATCGATGGCCAGGCGAAGCATGGGAATGCCGCCGACCGGGACGAATGCCTTCGGCCTCGACTCACCGAGACGTACGCCCTGACCGGCGGCAGGCACCAGCGCGACAACACGGCTCGCGCCGCGTGATGCGTTCACTGTCAGGAAGCCGCTGCGAGAACCTCGTCGAGCAGGGTCTCGGCACGAACATCGTCGGTGCCCTCCGCGAGCGCGAGCTCGCCGACGAGAATCTGGCGGGCCTTGGCCAGCATGCGCTTCTCACCGGCGGACAAGCCGCGGTCCTGCTCCCGGCGCCACAGATCGCGAACGACCTCGGCCACCTTGTTCACATCGCCGGAGGCGAGCTTCTCGAGGTTGGCCTTATAGCGGCGAGACCAGTTGGTGGGCTCTTCGGTATGCGGTGCACGCAGTACCTGAAAGACCTTGTCGAGGCCTTCCTGGCCGACGACGTCGCGGACGCCGACATACTCTGCGTTCTCTGCGGGAACCCGAACGGTCAGGTCGCCTTGCGCGACCTTCAGGACCAGATACTCCTTTTGTACACCCTTGATGGTGCGAGTTTCGATAGCTTCGATCAGCGCCGCTCCGTGGTGGGGGTAAACGACGGTGTCTCCGACCTTAAAAATCATCTGTCCCGTGCCCCTTTCGATGTTCACAGTTTAACATGCGACTCGGTAACGGCGCGATCAACGGCGCAGGTCAGGGCCACAACGAGCCAGCGGCGGGGGTTGACAGAACGGGAATCGTGTGCATCTTGTTGTGGCATAACGGGATAGCGCGGGGCGGTGTTCGCAGGCATATGCCGGGCCCCTCTTCGCATACGCGGTGGGCACCCTCGCATAAACGACACTGCCCCCGCGCGAGGCGTCCGATCGCACGCATTACTCTCTTTGACTACTACTCTGCATAGTGGAGTGAGCCCGGTCGACATGGAGGACAACCCGTGACTGCCCTGAAAGCCACCACCTTGTCTAAGGCGCGTGCCGTGACAGTTGCCGCACTCGCCGCGGGCGCGGCGCTCGTGCTGACGGGTTGCGGCGCCGGACAGGTGTCGCAGACCGCGGACCAGGTCGCGGCCGTCAATGGCAACGAAGCCGAGGTCGGCAAGATCGCGCTGCGCGATGTGCGCTTCCTGCTCCCGCAGAGCGAGGAGTACCAGAACGCCAAGGGCGGCAAGGCCGTTCTCGCGTTCAGCGCCGCCAACCTCGGCGAGTACGAGCCCGACGAGCTCGTCAGCATCACCACCGACATCGGCCAGGTGAAGGTCAACGGCAAGGCCGAGATCAAGCCGCAGGCCACCCTGGTCGCGGACCTGCCGAACAAGTCGGCCAAGGCCGACGACCACGGCGCGGGCGGGCACGACGACTCGCACGGCGCGCCGACCACCACCGCCCCGGCCACCAGCGCCGCGGAGAAGCCCGCCGATCCGGCGGCCAACCCGCTGCTCATCGAGGTCACCGGTCTGACCAAGGACGTCACCCCCGGCCTGACCTACCAGGTGACCATGAACTTCAAGCGGAACGGCACCGTCGCGATCAACGTGCCGGTCGACGCCGGGCCGGACCTCGCGCGCCCCGAGCCCGCGAAGAAGGAAGGCGAAGGCTCCGGCGGACACTGAGCCGGCAGCTCGCAGACGTTCGATCGCACCCCGCCCCGGGTTCCGGAGCGGGGTGAGGTGCGTTCGGCATCCTCGCGACCTGGACTCCCGCATCGGCGCCGCCGGTCCGGACGCTGGGCGCGGACGGCCGAGAAGCCTGTCGAGACCGGTTCCGGTGCGGCGGGCGATATTCCCTGTTTCCTTCGGGCGCGCCGGTGAGAGCGGGCGTGAGGGTTCCTGTCGGAGCCGGTCATTAGGCTGCGCGCGTGGCCAAGGTGAAATCGCTGTATCGGTGTGCTGCGTGCTCGAACGAGGTCGCCAAGTGGGTCGGGCGGTGCCCGGCGTGCGAGGGCTGGGGGACCATCGAGGAGGTGGCCGGCGCCGCCGCGTCGGCGGGCGTGGGGCGAAAAGCCATGCTGCCCAGCACCGCCGCCACACCCATCTCGGCGATCGACTCCCAGCGCACCCAGGCGCGCGGCACGGGCGTGTCCGAACTGGACCGGGTGCTGGGCGGGGGCATCGTTCCCGGGTCGGTGGTGCTGCTGTCCGGGGAGCCCGGCGTCGGGAAATCGACGCTGCTGCTCGAGGTCTCGCATCGCTGGGCGCGGGCGCGCGACGAAATCGCGCTCTACGTCACGGCCGAGGAATCGGCGGGCCAGGTGCGGCTGCGGGCCGACCGGACGGGCGCGGTGCACGAAAAGGTCTATCTGGCGGCCGAATCCGATCTGGCCACGATCCTCGGGCATGTCGAGCAGGTGCGGCCCACGCTGCTGGTGGTCGACTCGGTGCAGACCATGCTGGCCGGGGACGCGGACGGCGTGATCGGCGGTGTCACCCAGGTGCGCACGGTGACCGCGGCGCTCACCTCGCTGGCCAAGGCGACGGGTATCGCGGTGCTGCTGGTCGGGCACGTCACCAAGGACGGTTCGGTGGCGGGTCCGCGCACGCTCGAGCATCTGGTCGACGTCGTGCTGCACTTCGAGGGCGACAAGCACACCTCGCTGCGCATGGTGCGCGGCATCAAGAATCGCTTCGGCAGCACCGACGAGGTGGGCTGTTTCGAGATGAAAGAGGCCGGAATCGCCTGTGTGGACGACCCTTCCGGGCTGTTCCTGCATCATCGGGGCGCTTCGGTGCCCGGGACCGCGGTCACCGTGGCCATGGACGGCAAGCGCCCGATGCTGGGCGAGGTGCAGGGCCTTACGGTCGACACCGCCGTGCCCGCGCCCCGGCGCGCGGTGAGCGGGCTGGACTACAACCGCGTTTCCATGGTCCTGGCCGTCCTGCAGAGCCGCTGCGGGGTCTACGTGGGCAAGCAGGACGTCTACGCGGCCACCGTGGGCGGTATGCGGCTCACCGAGCCCGCCGCCGATCTGGCCGTGGCCCTGGCCATCGCGAGCGCGAGTCAGGATCGGGCGCTGCCCAGCGGCCTGGTGGTGCTCGGCGAGGTGGGGCTGGCGGGGGAGGTGCGGCAGGTGACCGGGCTGACCCGGCGGCTGGCCGAGGCGGAGCGGCTCGGCTTCACCGAGGCCCTGGTGCCGCCCGGGGTGGATCGCACCGGCCGCAGCATGACCCTGCGCGAGGTCGCCGATCTCGGTGCGGCGCTGTCGATGAGCGGTCTGCGGCCGCGACGCCGGGCCGCTGCGCAGGCTTGAGACGGCCGCGCAGGCTCGCGACCGCTGCGCAGGCTCGAGACGGCCGCGCAGGCTCGAGACCGCTGCGGTGCGGCGGGACAGTGCAGCGGCTCGGCGCGACACGCGATGTCGGGGCCGACAGTGTTGCCGCTCGGGTCCGAGGAGGACTGCCGCGCGGGTGCGAAGTGCGCCCGGCGGCGGTGTGGAAGCCGCATAACGCCCGCGTGGCGTGCGGGCGTGTCGCGGTAAGGGGGCTTGACGCCCGTCGGGGACGTATCTCACCGATTCCCGCGCGATTCGAATGCCGGGGCGATTCGGCAATTTCGCCGTACCGGGACACGCGCGCCGCTCCCGTGGATGGGTGTGGATCGTTCGCGCCGAGCGGGATTCGCGGGTATCGCGCCGAATTCCGGCTACCGGCGCGCAGATGATCGAACGACCGGTTTCGAGCCCGCAATTGTGACCCGGAATCGTTCGGATTCTGCGGGCGAACACAGCCCGACTCATAGCGTTCGGCATCCGGTGATATCACGAGTGCATCAACGGATCCGCTGACGGATTCGAATTCGCGCGCGGAATTCACCCCGCGTCGATTGTGCAATTCGCCGAAAATAGGTGGGAGCACCCGTTATCCGGCAGCATCGTGCCGAAACTCGGGTGGCGCCAGCCCGATTGCGCGGGATCGGCCCGAACGCGCTGTCCCGCCGCGAGAACGGCGAAGGCCGGGACCACGGTGTGGTTCCGGCCTTCGATGCGGGTGTGCTGGGATCAGGCGATATTGAAGGGTTCCGGTGCGCTGCGCACCGAACCGAGTTGGGCGACAACGGTGTAGGGGCCCGCGGGTACCGGGATACGCTCGCCCGCGCAGCCGGGCTGGGAGGACTGCGCGGACCAGGTGACGGTGAAGGCCGCCTGCTGGCCGGGGCTGAGCGTGCGCATGTCCGGGGTGCCGTCGGGGTAGCAGTCCGTGCTGGACCAGAGCCTGCGCTGGCCGTCCAGCGACTGCACCGACACCAGTTGCAGGCCAGAACCCATGTCGCGTTCGCAGGCACCGCTGGAGATGTTGGTGATGACGATGCCGAAGACCGGCTGTTCCCCGGCCTTGTAGGTGGGCTGGCCGACGTTGACCTTCACGGCCAGCGACTGATCCGGGCACTGGCCCGCGGGCGCGCCGGCGGGCGCGGCGCTCGGGCTCGCGCTCCCGGCGGGTTTGCTTGTCTCGGGCGCGCCCGACGTCGGGCTCGCCGCGCTCTTGCTCGGGGACGCCTGGGCGGCGGACGTGGTCTCGCCCCCGGCCTTCTTATCGTCGCCACCGCCGCGCACCAGGGCGAACGCCACCCAGATGACCAGCGCGAGAGCGACCACCACGGCACCGATCGCGATCAGGCGACGGCGCCAGTAGATTTCCGGCGGCAGCGGTCCATTCGGTTCCAGCACGCTGACAACGGTAAGGGCACCGTCGGGCGCATCCGGCGCAGGGTCTCGGCGTGTCGGAGCTGAAAAGGGCCGCACCCCAGGTAGATTTCCCCGGCTCCGGAACCGCTGTTCAGGCCCGATCTTCGCGAATACCCTTGCCCGCCCGAACTTCCGGCGCACCGACCGTCCCGTTTGCCGCCCCGTCAACCCCCGGCAACCCCCGACTGCCCGTGTCGACCGTTCTGCCCCGTTTCTCCCCACCCTCCCGACTCGCCCGGCCCCTGCCGTGAGCCAACGCTCGGCCGCCATCCCGCGGGATGCCCGCCGACGAGTCCGGGCCCCGCCGCGTTCGGCGGCGAGGCCCGGGAGTTCTCGCGAGCGGCTACACGACCTCGCCGATGTTGCCGATGACGCGGCGCAGCTTGATCTGGCCCTCACCGAGGTTGTAGGTGACGCAGGCGATCGCGCACTCGCCGGCCGCCACGCGCTCGGAGATGATCACCGAACGCTGCATCAGCAGGCGGGCGGTCTCCTCGACGTGGCGGGCTTCGAGGTCGTCCACCGACTCGAGGCCGTCGCGGCGGCCGAGCAGGATCGACGGGGTGACGCGCTCGACGACGCTGCGGATGAACCCGCCGGGCACGTTGCCGTGATCGAGGGCGTCGATGGTGGCGCGGACCGCGCCGCAGCTGTCGTGGCCCAGCACCACGATGAGCGGCACGTTCAGCACGTGCACGCCGTACTCGATGGACCCCAGGACCGAGGAGTCCACGACGTGACCGGCGGTGCGGACCACGAACATGTCGCCGAGGCCCCGGTCGAAGATGATCTCGGCGGCCACGCGGGAGTCACCGCAGCCGAAGAGGATTGCTTGGGGCTGCTGACCGGCGACGAGCTTGGCCCGGTCGGCGGCGCCTTGGCTAGGATGCTGCAACGTGCCGTTGACGAAGCGCTCGTTGCCCTCACGCAGGGACTTCCAGGCACTGATCGGGTTGGAATGCGGCATGTGTCCCATTCTGCATACGGGGTCGGTTACTGGCGAGTCCGCGACGTTACGGTCCGGCAACCGGTCACCGACCATGGCGCCGCCCGGGCGGTGAGCCCGTGGCGCGGATCGAGGCGACGGCGGAGCACGAATGACAGTGGACAGCGATGTATTGATCGACTGGTACCGGGACACCGCCCGGGACCTGCCGTGGCGGCGGCCCGGCGTGGCGGCGTGGCAGATTCTGATGAGCGAGATCATGCTCCAGCAGACCCCGGTGGTCCGGGTGGAGCCGATCTGGCGCGAGTGGGTGGCGCGCTGGCCCGTGCCCTCGGCCATGGCCGCCGCGCCGCAGGGCGACGTGCTGCGCGCCTGGGGCAAACTCGGCTATCCGCGCCGGGCGCTGCGCCTGCACGAGTGCTCGCGGGTGCTGGCCGAACAGCACGGTGACGAGGTGCCCGCGGATGTGGAGGTGCTGCTCGGGCTGCCCGGCATCGGCGCCTACACCGCGCGCGCGGTGGCGTGCTTCGCCTACGGTCAGCGAGTTCCGGTGGTGGACACCAATGTTCGGCGCGTGGTGGCGCGGGCGGTGCACGGTCGCGCCGAGGCGGGCAATCCGGCGGCCCGCGATCTGGGCGAGACCGAGGCGCTGCTGCCGGTGAATGTGCCACGCGCGGCGGTCTTTTCGGCCGCCATCATGGAATTGGGCGCGACCATCTGCACGGCCCGCACCCCCGATTGCGCCCGCTGCCCGCTGCCCAGCTGCGCCTGGGTGAGCGCCGGCCGCCCGCCCTCGGACGTGGTCCGCAAGGTGCAGAAGTTCGAGGGCACCGACCGCCAGGCCCGCGGCCGCCTACTGGATGTGCTCCGTGACGCCACCGGCCCGGTCGAGCAGGCCCGCCTGGATCTGGCCTGGACCCGGGATCCCGGCCAGCGCGCCCGCGCCCTGGATTCCCTGCTGGTCGACGGTCTGATCGAGCAGACGGCCGACGGCTTGTTCGCCCTGGCCGGCGAGGGCTGAGCGCGGAAGCGTTCACCCCGCACCGGTGACGGAGTCGCGCCGGTCGGCTCGGGTGTTGGATACGGCAGCTGGGCGTGCGCGGACAGGCGTGCGGGCTGTATCGATCCGAAGGGGGCCGCCGGTGATTCTGCGGCTCGGCACGCATTCCTCCCGGGACGGGACGAGGGGGCGTTCGCCCCGGGAGGGATGCGGCGGGCGCGTTCTACCGCCCCTCACGCGGTAGATCGCGGGCTTGGGTTACCCCGGTGACGAAGATCGAATCCTCGGTTGGGGAAGAGTTCACGTTCCGTACCCGCCCGTGTTCGCGGTGGCGAGTACGGGCCCGAACCTCAGGCGGGCACGAGTTCGCGGCGGCGGTTGCGGGTGCGCGCACCGGCGACGCGGCAGATCAGGTAGATCGTGAACGAGATGGTGGTGACGAAGGTCGACACCGGTACGCCGGGGGCGAGGGACAGCAGAATCCCTCCGACGGCGGCGATTTCGGCGAACACCACGGCCAGGATGGTCGCGCGCACCGGACTCGCGGTGAGCTGGCAGGCGGCCGCGGCGGGCGTGATCAGCAGCGCCAGCACCAGCAGCGCGCCCACGATCTGCACGCCGAAGGCGGCGGTGATGCCCAGCAGCACCGCGAACACGATCGACAGCGCGCGCACCGGAACCCCGCGCGCCACCGCCACTTCCGGGTCCGAGCTGGCGAACAGCAGCGGCCGGTAGATGGCGGCCAGCACCACCAGCACCCCGACGGTGCAGGTGGCCAGCAGGGTGAGCCCGTTGTAGCCGACGCTCACCACCTGGCCGGTGAGCAGCGAGAATTTCGAGCCCGCGCGTTCGGGGCCGAGCCACAGGAACAGCACGGACAGCCCGAGGCCGAACGACAGCACCACCGCGATCACCGAATCCCGTTCGCGCGCACGCGAACCCAGGACCCCGAAGAGCACGGCCGCCACCACCGATCCGGCGATGGCCCCGAGTCCGACGCCGACCCCGGCGAGCAGCGCCGCGGCCGCGCCGGTGAGCGAGAGCTCGCTGGTGCCGTGCACCGCGAACGACATCTGCCGGCTGATGATGAGCGGGCCGATGGCTCCGGCCAGCAGTCCGAGCAGCGCCGCGGCCAGCACGGCCTGCTGGACGAAGTCGTAGCCGAGCAGGTGTGCGGTGGTGGAGAAGTCGAACATCTTGCCGAAGACGTCGGCGAGTTTGTCGATCACCGGCGGGCCTCCGGAACCTGTTCGCCGTGGCAGTGCGCCCCGGCCGCGCCGAGCGCGTCCATGGCGTCGCCGGTGCCGACCACGACCAGTCGCCCGCGCACGCGCAGTACCTCGACCTCGGTGCGGTACAGCTCCGAGAGCACGGCGGTGGTCATCACCTCGTCGGGGGTGCCGATCCGGAACTTGCCGTCGACCAGGTACAGCACCCGATCCACCAGCGGCAGAATGGGATTGATCTCGTGGGTGACGAACAGGACGGCGGTGTCGTGGGTGCGGCGGCGCTTGTCGATCAGTTCCGAGACCAGGCGCTGGTTGGCCAGGTCCAGCGACAGCAGCGGTTCGTCGCAGAGCAGTACCCGCGGGTCGCCGGCCAGGGCCTGGGCTACGCGCAGGCGCTGCTGTTCGCCGCCCGAGAGCGCGTCGATGGGCGCGTAGGCGAACTTCTCCGCCCCGACGTCCGCGATCGCCCGGGCCACCTTGCGTTTGCGTTCGGCGCGCCCGCGCAGGCCCAGGCCCCAGCGGTGTCCGTCCACGCCGAGCCCGACGAGGTCGACGCCGCGCAGTTGCGCGCCGGCGTCCATGGTCTTCTGCTGCGGGATGTAGCCGATATCCGAATTGCCGACGCGCGCGGGCGCTCCCGCGATCCGGGCGGTGCCCTCGGACAGCGCGACCTGGCCGAGCAGCATCCGCAGCAGCGAGGTCTTGCCGGAACCGTTGGGGCCGAGCACGGCGACGAATTCTCCGGGCCGCACCTGTAGGTCGAGTCCCTGCCACAGCGTCCGGTCCCCGTAGGACAGGCGCGCGTTGGCGAGCTCGACCGCGGGGGCGGGTTCCGGGGTTGCGGCGGAACGGGTTTCGGGCAGGGGGGAGCGCTCGGGCGCGGGGTATGCGCTCGAAGATTGCCGGGTGACCCGTTCGGTGGGCTCGGTCAGCGCGACTCCCTCGGTAGGTGCGGCGGTGGCAGGCATTGCCCCGGACCTAGGCGAGCGCCGTGGCGAGTGCCTTGGCGTTGCCGGTCATCCACTGAATGTAATCCAGGCCCTCGGGCAGGGTTTCGGTCACCTCGACGATGGCGATGCCGTTGGCCTGCGCGGTGGCGCGCATGTCCTTGGTGGTGGAGTCCTCGGTCTGGATGTTGTAGACCAGCGCGCGAACCTGCTTGGCCTTCAGCAGGTCTCGCACCGCGGCCACGTCGGCGGGGGAGGGGTCGGTGCCCTGTTCCACCGCTTCCTGGAACGAGTGCGGGGTGCGGTCGTCGACCTTGGCGGCGGTCAGCAGGTAGTACGCGAGCGGTTCGGTCTGCAGGACGGGCTGATTCGGCTTGTCGGCGGCGATCTTCGCGGTGATGGCCTCGATGTCCTCGAGCTGGCCGGCGAAGGCGGCGGCGCGATCGGCGTAGGCCTGCTTGTTGGCCGGGTCGAGTTCGCCGAGGGATTCGGCGATGTGCTCGGCGACGTGGCCGACGGTGTGCGCGTCGTACCAGACGTGTTCGTTGGCGCCGCCGTGGTCGTGCCCGTGGCCTTCGCTCTCCTTGGCCGGGGTGGCGCCGGGTGCGCTCTCCTCGTGCCCGTGCTCGCCCTCGGCGGCGATCTCGACGGCGTTCACGTTGCGCTTGCTCTTGCCGGAGATGGCCTTGTCGATGAACTCGTCGTAGCCGCCGCCGTTGTAGACGATGAGGTCGGCGTCGCTGATGCGCGCGGCCTGCACGGCCGTGATCTCGAACGAGTGCGGGTCGACGGTCGGGTCGGAGATGAGCGATTCCACCTGCGCGTCCGGTCCGGCGACGGTTTTGGCGATGTCGCCCCACACGTTGGTGGAGGCCACCACGGTGATGGCGTCGGAGTCGGTGGTCGAGTTCCCGCAGGCGGTCAGGGTGGCCACGGCGGCCAGCCCGGCGGCTGCGACCGCGAATCCTCTGGCATAGCTGTTGCGCACGCGAACCACTCCTGAAGCTGCCTAACAAAAACGAAAACGATTGCCAATAAAATGTAACCCACGAATCCGCGCCCCGACGAATTCCGACCGGTAGGTGTGGTGCGCACCACGCGCCCGCCGCGCCGGTCCCGCCGTTGTCGCGGGCGTCTGGACGGGATTCCGGGGCCGAGTCCTGCGAACCGCGATTCTCACCGTTGCCGCGAAATCTGCGCCCGGCCTGGTCCGCTGCTATGTCCGGGAGTTTCCCCGGGTCGGTAGGCCGCACCGCGGTCGCCCCTTCGTAGCGGATCGGGTCCGCTGCCCGTTCCCGGGATGGGCCGGGCGTCACGAGTTCTTCCCCCGCACGAGTCCGGCCCCCGCGAACGATCGTTCGCGGGGGCCGGATGTCTCGGGTCCGGTCCGGACCTAGGTGAACGCACCCACCGGCTGGCTCAGCAGCTGTGCGCAGCGCAGCAGGCCCAGGTGGCTGTACGCCTGCGGGTGATTGCCCAGCGAGCGTTCGGCGACCGGGTCGTACTCCTCGGACAGCAGCCCGGTCGGTCCCGCCACGTCCACCAGCTGCGCGAAGAGCGCCTCGGCGTCCTCGCGCTTGCCGATGAGCAGGTACGCCTCGACGAGCCAGGCGGCGCACAGGTGGAAGCCGCCTTCCCCGCCGGGCAGCCCGTCGTCGTGGTGGTAGCGGTACACGGTCGAGCCGCTGCGGAGTTCGGCCTCGGTGGCCACGACGGTGGCGGCGAAGCGCGGATCCGACGGATCGATGAGCCCGCTGAGACCGATGTGCAGGGTGGCCGCGTCCAGGTCCGTGCCCTCGTAGGCGGCGGTGTAGGACTGGACCTCTTCGTTCCAGCCCTCGACCTTCACCTCCTCGGAGATGGTGTCGCGCAGCTTCTCCCACTCCGGGTCGACGGTCCGGCCGAACTGCCGCCCGAGCGTGATCGCCCGGTCGGCGGTGAGCCAGCCCATGACCTTGGAGTACACGTGATGCCGCGGGTTGCCGCGAATCTCCCAGATCCCGTGGTCCGGCTCGCGCCAGCGCCGCTGCACGGCCGAGACCATGGCGTGCACGAGATCCCAGTCCGCGTCCGGCAGCGCCTTGGCGGGATCGGTGATGCCCTTGCGTTCGCGGGCGTGCGCGAGCTGGGAGATCAGGTCCACGATGGGCCCGAACACGTCCAGCTGGACCTGCATGTTCGCCGCGTTGCCGACGCGCACCGGCCGCGATCCGGCGTAACCGGGCAGCTGGTCGATGACGGCCTCGGGCGGCAGGGTTTCGCCGTAGAGGGTGTAGAGCGGGTGCAGTCGCTCGGGACCGGGCAGCGTCTCGAGGACGCGGTGGGTCCAGGCGAGCAGTTCCTCGGCTTCGCCGAGCGAGCCGAGCGATACCAGCGCGGACGCGGTGAGTGAGGCGTCGCGCAGCCAGCAGTAGCGGTAGTCCCAGTTGCGCACGCCGCCGATGTCTTCGGGCAGCGAGGTCGTCGCCGCGGCCATGATGGAGCCGGACGGCGCGTGCACCAGTCCGCGCAGGGTGAGCGCGGACCGCTTCATGAGATCGGGTTTGAGGGGCGGCAGTTCGAGGGTGCCGGCCCAGTCGGCCCAGTACCGCTCGGCGAGCCGGCGGCGATCGCTCTCGGGCGTCATGCAGGGCGCGAGATCGGAGGTGCCGCAGCGCATTTCGAGCACGATCGGGCCCTGGCTCGGGTCCACCACCGCGCGCGCGGTGTGGTGGTTGCCGTCGTCGATGATCTCCCATTCGACGCCGGGGGAGCGCAGCACGATCGGATCGTTGGTGCCCTGGACGCGCAGGCCGGCCGGATCGCGCACGATGCGCACCGGCACCTGGCCGAATTCCGGTCGGGGAGCGAAGGTTACGACCGCCTTGGCGTCACCGCTGATGACGCGGGTCAGGTCGGTGCGCTCGGCCACCACGTCGTGCGGCAGGTAATCCACCACCGACAAACTGGACCAACGGGTTTCGACGGTCATGGTGCCGTCGATGTACCGCTGCGACAGCGGCAGTCCGGCGCGTTCGGGCGCGATGGTGAAGTGCCCCGCGCCGGGTCCGCCGAGCAGGTGCGCGAACACCGCCGCCGAATCCGGTTCCGGATGGCACAGCCAGGTGATGGTTCCGTCCGGGGTGACCAGCGCCTTGGTGCGCGGGCTGGCCAGCATGGTGAGCCGCTCGATGCGGGGCGCGCTGGCGCCGGCGAGCCAGGTGCGCCGCTCCTCCAGCAGGAAGGCCAGCGCCTTGGACACCTCCTCGGTGCTGGCGACCCGGTGTTTGGCCAGCGAGTCGCCCTCGCCGACCTTGATGCCCACATCGGGTCCGGACAGGCGTTTGAACGCCTTCTCGTCGGTGACGTCGTCACCGATGAAGACCGCCGCGGACGCGCCTTGCTGATGCCGGACGATGTCCAGCGCCGCGCCCTTGTCGGTTTCGATCACCGCGAGTTCGATGACCTCTTTGCCCTCGGTGGTCTGTACGCCGACCCAGCTGGCCGGACCCTGACGCACCTGAACCAGTGCGCGACGGCCGATTTCGGGGCTGGCGTTGCGCACGTGCAGTGCGACGCTGGCCGGTTTGATCTCGACCGTGGCGCCCGGGTTGTCCTGGGCGACCTGGGCCAGCGTCGACTGCACTTCCTGCAGTAGCTGTTTGGCGTCGTTGTCGATGGCGTGCACGAAGCCGACGTCGAATTCGGATCCGTGGCTGCCGATGAGTTGCACCTCGACGGGCAATCGGGACAGCGCTGCGAGATCTCGCAGCGCGCGGCCGGAGATGACGGCCGCGGTGGTACCGGTGAGTCCGGAAAGCGCGCGCAGCGCGTTCACGGACTCCCTATGGGGATAGGCCTTCGCGGGGTCGGACACGATGGGCGCGATCGTCCCGTCGTAGTCCGAGGCGACAAGCAGCCGTGGCACGCGGGCGACAGCCGCCAACGCACGGCGAAGTTCCAGTGGCAAATCCTGTGCGCTCACGCATCCAACCTAATGATCGGAGGAGTTTCTTCAGGGCGAGCGTGACTCTACTGGGTGTTGATTGCCCGCTCGTTTTGACGGTGATACATAGCGTTTACAAGACCCTTGCGCGCCGTTCACCAGATGTCCGATTCCCGCTGGTGTACCCCGGCTTTCGTGGCTGTGACCAGTCACGTTCCGGAACGACGACGGAGGGCCGGCTCCACCTCGAGAGGTGGGCGACCCTCCGGTCATACGTGCGAAAGCCGGGTTGCGTTCGCCCCGGGGTGATCTCGCTTACTTCGCGTCGCCGATGAGCAGATCGACGGTCAGCTCGAGGCGTTCGGTGACGTCGGTGGCCGAGGCCCGCCGCGTCAGCCAGGCAACCAGATTCGAGAGCCACACGTCGCTGATGACGCGGGCGATGGCGAGCTGGCGATCGTCGGGCGTCTCGTCGGACAGCGCGCGGGCGAAGAAGCGGTCCATCACCTTGCCGACGCGATCGACCTCGGCGGCCGCGGAGGCGTCGGCGAACATGAACGCTCGCGTCATCGCCTCGGTCAGCAGCGGATCGCGCTGCATGGCGCGGGTGATCTGGTGCAGCATCAGGTGCATGCGCTCGCGCGGATCGTTGCCCGGCAGCGGCTTGCGCCGGCCCTCCAGCTGCTCGAATTCGCGGGCCAGGGCCGAGACGAGCAGGTGCACCTTGGACGGGAAATACCGGTACAGGGTGCCCACGGCGACATCGGCGCGCTCGGCGACCGCTCGCATCTGCACCGCGTCGTAGCCGCCCTTGGAGGCCAGCGCCAAGGTCGCGTCGAGGATGCGTTTGCGCCGGTCACGCTGGGCGGCGGAGCTCAGATCCTCCTCGCTCAGGGTGGTGGCGGGCGCGGTGCGCGCGGCGGCGGGCCCGTCGGCAGCCTGCGATCGGGAGGGACTGGCCATCGGTTGAGAGTCCTTTCCTGCACGAATCGTTCGGTGCACTCACCCAGCGTCGGCTGGCTACGAGTTCGTACCAGCCGGGCGGCGCTTGACTTACGCCCGGCTCGAACATTAGAACATGTTCTAGGAGTGGAAGTCACCCCAGAAAGGCGGTATGGAGTGTGACCATAGCCACCACTGACGAGCATAAAGCCGTTCAGGAGTCCATGCGCGGATGGGCGGCGTCGGTGCGCCCAATTGCAACAATGCGTTCCGGTGGGCCCGACTATTGGCGCGAATACTGGTCGCGTCTGGCCGATCTCGGAATTTTCCGGGTCGCGGTGCCGGAGGAGGCCGGGGGCGCCGGTTGTTCCGTCGGCGATCTCGCTGTCCTGGTGGAACAGGCGGCGCATGATCTGGTCGGCGGACCGGTTCTCACCACGGCGCTCGCCGGCCTCGTTGCCGGGGAGATGCTCGACGAGAATACGCCGTGCGGTGTCGCCCTCGGGGGCGAAATCGCGATATCGGCCCCGATCGACCCGGCGTCCGGCCTCACCCTGACCGGGGTCTGGGATTCGGTGCCGGGCGCCGCCCCCGGAACCGCCGTTCTGGTGCCCGTGCGCGACGGTGAGCGGACGCTGTGGTGTCTGATCGACGCCGGCGCCGAGGGTCTCGCCATCGAGCCGCTGGACACGATCGACCGCAGTGTGCCGCTGGCGCGTGTCGAATGCGCGAATGTTGCTGTGGCGCCGGACCATATCTTCGAGCCCGCCAACTCGGTGCTGGACATCGCCGCCACGCTGGCCGCCGCCGAGGCCGCCGGAATTGCCGGCTGGTGCCTGGAGACCGCGGTCGAATACGCCAAGGTGCGTGAGCAATTCGGTCGAAAGATCGGCGAATTCCAAGCGGTGAAACACATTTGCTCGTGGATGCTGTGCCGGGCCGAACAAATTCGCGCCGTAGCCGCCGATGCCGCGGCCGCCGTGGACAGTGGTAGCGCGGAACTGCAGTTGTCCGCCGCGGTCGCGCTGGCCATCGCGCTGGACGCCGCCGTGGAAACCGCCAAGGATTGCATTCAGGTCCTGGGTGGAATCGGTTTCACCTGGGAGCACGACGCCCACCTGTATTTGCGCCGGGCCACCGCCACGCGCCAGTTGCTGGGCGGTTCCGCGCACTGGCGGGCGCGGGTCACCGAGCTCACCGTCGCGGGTGTGCGCCGCACGGTCGGTCTCGACCTGACCGCGGACGGCACCGCGGGCGAACCGAATTGGGACGCCGTGGGTTCCAGTGCCGAGGAGGCCGCGGTGCTGGCGGCCGAACTGGCCAACATCGCCGCCCTGCCCGCCGCCGAGCAGCGCGGCGCGCTCGCCGCCGCCGGGCTGCTGGCCTCGCACTGGCCGGCGCCGTACGGCCGGGGCGCGGGCCCGATCCAGCGCACCTGGCTCGACGATCAGATCCGCAAGGCGGGGATCGAGCTGCCCGAGCTGGCCATCGCCAACTGGGCCATTCCCACACTGCTGCAGTGGGGTTCGCCCGAGCAGATCGAGCGCTACGCGCTGCCGACGCTGACCGGTGAGGTCATCTGGTGCCAGTTGTTCTCCGAGCCGGGCGCCGGTTCCGACCTGGCGGCGCTGCGCACGGTCGCCGAGCGGGTCGAGGGCGGCTGGAAGCTGCGCGGTCAGAAGGTCTGGACCTCGCTGGCGCACGAGGCGACGTGGGGCATCTGCCTGGCGCGCACCGACGCGAGCGCGGCCAAGCACCGCGGCATCAGCTACTTCCTGGTGGACATGAAGAGCGCCGGGATCGACATCCGGCCGCTGATCGAGATCACCGGTGAGGCGCGCTTCAACGAGGTCTTCCTCGACGATGTCTTCGTCCCGGACGACTGCCTGGTCGGGGAGCTGGGCAACGGGTGGAAGATCGCTCGTTCGACGCTCTCGGCCGAGCGGGTCGCCATGGGCGGCAAGGGAATCGGCGCGGAGCTGGAGGCGTTGATCGCCGCCGCCCCGAAGTCCGGTCCCGGCGCCGAACTGGTGGCCGACCGACTCGGCGGGTTGGTCGCCGAGTCGATTGCTGGAACGTTGCTGGACGCGCGTGCCGCGCAGAAGCTGCTGTCCGGCGGGGACCCGGGCCCGCAGAGCAGCGTTCGCAAACTGGTCGGTGTCAGACACCGTCAGGCGGTCGCCGAATTTGCCGTGGAAGTGGCTGGCGCGGCGGGTGCCTTGGAAACCGATGTGGTGAAAGAATTCCTGCTCACGCGCTGTTTGTCGATCGCGGGCGGTACCGAGCAGATTCTTTTGACCGTCGCCGGTGAACGAATTCTCGGGCTGCCGCGCGAGTCGCACGCCTAGTCCACACCTCAACGGGAGCATTGCATTGGACTTCACCAGGGACGAGAGCCAGGACGCTGTCGCCGAGGTTGTCGTAAGTTTGCTAGAACGTGAAAGCGCGCGTGATATCGCCCTCTGGCCGGTGTTCGCGGGCAGTGGTCTGCTGGCCGTTCCGCTGCCGGAGCGCTTCGGCGGCGACGAGATGGGGCTGCTCGAGGTGTCGGCCATGCTCACCGAGCTCGCCACCGACGCGGTCCAGATTCCGGCGCTGACCACCCTGGCCTTCGGGGTGCTGCCGCTGCTGGCGGCCGGTATCCCGGATGCCCTGGCGGAGAAGGTGTTTCCGGCCGTCGCCGAGGGCGCGGTGCTGACCGCCGCGCTGCACGAGGCGGGCGCGCCCTTCACCGAGAAGCCGGAGACCACCGCGGTGTCCGAGGGCGCCACGGTGCGCATCACCGGCACCAAGGTCGCGGTGCCCTACGCGGGCACCGCGCGCTGGATCCTGGTGCCCACCGACTCCGGGCTCGCCGTCGTGGACGGCGAGGCGGCGGGCCTGGTCAAGACCGCGGGGCCGACGTCCGATGGGGTGCCCGAGTTCTCGGTGCGCTTGCAGGGCGTCTCGATTCCGGCCGAGCAGCTGCTGCCGGGCGGCATCGCCGACCTGCACCGGCTGGCCCTGGCGGGCATCGGCTCGGTCGCGGACGGCCTGCTCAAGGGCGTGCTCGCCCTGACCGCGGAGCACGTGCGCACCCGCGAGCAGTTCGGCCGCCCGCTGGCCGAGTTCCAGGCCGTCGCACAGCAGATCGCCGACGTGTACGTGGTCTCGCGTACGCTGCACGCGGCCGCGGCCTCCGCCAATTGGGCACTGGCGCAGGACGAGGCCGGCGCGGAACACCGCGAGCGCACCGACGACGATCTGGACGTGCTCGCGTACACGGTGGCCTCGGAGCTGCCGGCGGCCATGCAGAAGTGTCATCACCTGCACGGTGGCCTGGGCGTCGATATCACCCACCCCCTGCACCGCTACTACTCACAGGCCAAGGACATCGCGCGCTGGCTGGGCGGCGAATCGTTCCGGCTGGACCGTTTGGGAGCCAGATGTTCATCGAACTGACCGCCGAACAGCGCGGATTGCGGGACGAATTGCGTTCGTACTTCACCAGTCTCGTCACTCCCGAAGAGGAGGCCGAGATGCTGGTGAACCGGCACGGTGATGCCTATCGGGCCGTCGTCAAGCGCATGGGCGCGGACGGCAAGCTGGGCGTCGGCTGGCCGAAGGAGTTCGGCGGGCAGGGTTTCGGGCCGCTCGAGCAGCAGATCTTCTACAACGAGGCGGTGCGCGCCGACGTGCCCGTCCCGCTGGTGACGCTGCTGACCGTCGGTCCCGCCCTGCAGACCTACGGCTCCGAGGAACAGAAGAAGAAGTTCCTGCCCGGAATCCTCACCGGTGACGTGCATTTCGCGATCGGCTACTCCGAGCCGGACGCGGGCACCGACCTCGCCGCGCTGCGCACCAGCGCGGTCAAGGACGCCAACGGCGACTGGATCGTCAACGGGCAGAAGATCTTCACCACCGGCGCGCACGAGGCCGACTACATCTGGCTGGCCGTGCGCACGGGCACGGTGGAGTCGCGGCACCGCGGCATCACGATCCTGATCATGGACACCAAGGATCCGGGCTACTCCTGGACCCCGATCATCACCGCCGACGGCGCGCATCACACCAACGCCACCTACTTCGACAATGTGCGCGTTCCCGCCAACATGATCGTCGGCGAGGAGAACGGCGGCTGGAAGCTCATCACCACCCAGCTCAATCACGAGCGCGTGGGTCTGGGCCCGTCCGGCAAGATCGAGCAGCTCTACGAGCGCACGCGCGACTGGGCGCAGGCCAACGGCGTGCTCGGCGAGACCGACGTGCGGCGTTCGCTGGGCCGTTTGCACGCCATGGTGCGGCTGAACGAGCTGCTGAACTGGCAGGTGTCCTCCAACATGGAGCGCCCGGACGCCGATCCGGCCGACGTGATCGCCGACGCCTCCGCGACCAAGGTGTTCTCCACCGAGGCGCTGCAGGAGGCCGGTCGCCTGGCCGAGGAGATCGTGGGCCGCTACGGCGACCCGGCCGAGCCGGCGACCGCGGAGCTGCTGGTGTGGCTGGACCGGCGCACCAAGCAGAACCTGGTGGTGACCTTCGGCGGCGGCGTCAACGAGGTGATGCGCGAGCTGATCGCCCAGATGGGCCTGCGGTTGCCGCGGGTGCCGCGCTAGTTCGCGAAGGAGTGAGAGCGTGACGAAGAGTTTCACGGCCGACGAGATCCGCGACGGCCTGGAGAAGATCAAGGCCGACGGTGAGTCCGCGCCCCGCGCGGGCCGCGATCCGATCAATCAGCCCATGATCAACAACTGGGTCGAGGCCCTGGGCGACGTCAACCCGATCTACGTGGACGAGGCCGCCGCGCGGGCGGCCGGGCATCCCGGGATCGTGGCGCCGCCGGCCATGGCGCAGGTGTGGACCATGTTGGGGCTGGGCGGTATTCGCGCCGACGACGATCCGATGACCCGCACCAACGATCTGTTCGACGCGGCCGGGTTCACCTCGGTGGTGGCCACCAATTGCGAGCAGGTCTACCACCGCTACCTCGAGGTCGGCGAGCAGGTCACGGTGCGCTCGAGCATCGGGGACATCGTGGGCCCCAAGAAGACCGGGCTCGGGGACGGCTGGTTCACCACCTACCTCACCAACTGGTACGTGGGCGACGAGCTCGTGACCGAGATGAAGTTCCGGATGCTGAAGTTCGCGCCCGGGACCGGAAAGACTACTGCCCCCGAGGCTTCCGGTGCGGTGCCGGCCGAGGATCTCGCCAAGCGAGTGCGGCCGACGGTCTCCAAGGACACCGAATTCTTCTGGGACGGCGTCAAAGCCGGTGAGCTGCGCATCCAGCGGCGGCCCGACGGCTCGCTGCAGCATCCGCCGGTTCCGGCGCTGTGGCAGGACCACTCCGAGCAGAGCGACTACGTCGTGGCCTCCGGGCGCGGCACCGTCTTCAGCTTCGTGGTGCATCACGCGCCCCGGGTGCCGGGACGGCAGCTGCCGTACGTGGTCGCGCTGGTCGAGCTCGAGGAGGGCGTGCGCATGCTCGGTGAGCTGACCGGCGTCGATCCGTCCGAGGTCGAGATCGGGATGGCCGTCGAGGCGGGCTTCCTGGCGCTGGACGAGGACAACACCGTGCCCTACTGGAAGGCCGTCAAATGACCACCGTCGAACTGTCGGCCGTGCAGGTCGGAACCGCGTTGCCGGAGTTGGTGATTCACGCCGACACCACGTTCATCGTCTCGACGGCGCTGGCCACCCGGGACTTCCAGGACGTGCACCACGACCGGGACAAGGCGCTGGCTCGCGGGTCCAAGGACATCTTCGTCAACATCCTGACCGACACCGGCCTGGTGCAGCGGTTCGTGACCGACTGGGCCGGGCCGAGCGCCCGCGTGAAGTCGATCGCGCTGCGCCTGGGCGTGCCGCTGTACGCGGGGGACACCCTGACGTTGTCGGGCACGGTCGCGGCCGTGGACGGCGCGGATATCACCATCGACGTGGTCGGCAAGGATTCGCTCGGCGATCACATCACGGCGAAAGCCGTTATCTCCCTGAAGGAGGCGCAGTGAGTGGCCTGAGCCGCGCCGCCGCGATCGTCGGCATCGGCGCGACCGATTTCTCCAAGGACTCGGGCCGCAGTGAGCTGCGCCTGGCCGCCGAGGCCGTCACCGCCGCACTGGCCGACGCCGGGCTCACCCCCGCCGATGTGGACGGCTTGACGACCTTCACCATGGACACCAATACCCAGGCCGCCGTGGCACGCGCCGCCGGTATTCCGTCCCTGAAGTTCTTCAGCAACATCCCGTTCGGCGGTGGCGCGGCCGCGGCGACCGTGCAGCAGGCCGCCATGGCGGTCGCGACCGGTGTCGCGGATGTGGTTGTGGCGTACCGCGCGTTCAACGAGCGTTCGGGAAATCGCTTCGGCCAGTTCGCCACTCACCTGGCGACCGGCAATCCGAGTTCCTCGGGCGTGGACAACGGGTTCTCCTACACCCACGGCCTGGGCACCCCCGCCGCCCAGGTGGCGATGGTGGCGCGCCGCTACATGCACGTATACGGCGCGCGCAGTGCGGATTTCGGCCGCGTCGCGGTCGCCGATCGCAAGCACGCGGCGGTGAATCCGGCGGCGCACTTCTACGGCAAGCCGATCACCCTCGAGGAGCACCAGGCGTCCCGCTGGATCGCCGAGCCCCTGCACCTGCTGGACTGCTGCCAGGAGACCGACGGCGGCGTGGCGATCGTGGTGGTGTCCGCCGAGCGCGCGAAGGATCTGCCTAACAAGCCGGCCCTGATCGCCGGTGCGGCACAGGGTTCCGGTGCGGACCAGTACGTGATGACCAGCTACTACCGCGACGGCCTGTCCGGCCTGCCGGAGATGAAGCTGGTAGGCGACCAGCTGTGGTCCCAGAGCGGTCTGCGCCCCGAGGACATGCAGGCCGGGATCCTCTACGACCACTTCACCCCCTTCGTACTGATGCAGCTCGAGGAACTGGGCTTCTGCGCCCGCGGCGAGGCGAAGGACTTCATCGCCGACGGCGCGATCGAGCTGGGCGGCCGCCTCCCCCTGAACACCCACGGCGGCCAGCTCGGCGAGGCTTACATCCACGGGATGAACGGAATTGCCGAGGGCGTCCGCCAGATCCGCGGCACGTCGGTGAACCAGGTCCAGGGCCTGGAGAACATCGTGGTGACCGCCGGGACCGGCGTCCCGACCTCGGGGTTGGTCCTGACCACGAACTGAGCATCGCGTGTCGCCGATCGGCGTCAGCGGCTTGGTTCCGGTAGCTTCGTCAGCTGAATCTATCGAACGAAATGACTGAGCGAGATATCTTCTCGCTCAGTCATTTTCGTATTCTCGGCTCCTCGTCAGCGCGGCACGCTTCAGTCCACGCTGCCGGAAGGGGCGACCCACACCTGAGACTGCCGGGTCACGGCGGCTATGTGTTCGAAATCGGCGTCGTAGTGGACCAGAACGGCGCCGTGGTACTCGGCCACCGCCGCTGTCAGCAGGTCGACGATGCCCGCGGCTCGATGTAAACCCTGGCGGGCCATCAGTTGTTGCACTTCCCGGGCGCGATCGGCGATGGCCTCGTTGATCGGCAGGTTGATGTACATGGCGCGGCGGCGCTGTGCGATGTTCTGCACATCGGCGAGGTTTCGGCCCGAGTAGCCCGCTTCCAGATCCACCGTCACGCAGGTCGCCGCGGCTCGGTCCGCGATGAGGCCGGTCAGAACATTGCGCACGGACTCGTGGCGCAACCGCGCTGCCGCGGAGGTGTCGATCAAATGCAGCCGCAGCGGTGTGGGGTCGGTCAACGGCGAGCCTTGCGCATGACTTCCGGATCGCCGATGTCCGGTCCGACGCCGAAGCCGTACGGGTCATCGAGCACCTGCTCTATCCGCCGCCGGCGCTGCGCCACGAACTCCAGTGCCGCGTTGACCGTGTCCTTCTTCGTGGTCGTCCCGAGTTCCTTGGCCGCCAGCGCCAGCGCTTCGTCGTTCAGGTCGATCATCGTTTTCATATGTCTCATGATATGTCTCCGGCAATATGCTCAGCAATATTGCTGGAGGATTCGGGGCGACGGGCCCGATGGATGGGTCAGCGGCGGTGGAAGAGGCGGTAGAGGTTGAAGTCGTAGCCCCAGCCGAACGTTTTGGGGGTCAGGAACCGGGGGTCGTCGGGATTCCACCAGCGGGCCTTCGCGCGGGCTCGGGTCGGGCGGCGCCAGTCGTAGGGCATGCCGAGGAAGTGGCCCTGGGGATCGGGGGGAGGTACGCGGTCGGATTCGGTCATGAGGCCAGTTAACAGCTTTTCGGCGGGCGGGGGTGGAACCGCGCGGCCGGGATGTCACACCTCGGGGGGTCGTGTCGTCCTTCTCGTGAACATGGATCCACACCGTTGGAAGGACACGATCATGAACACCGCTTACCACGTCGTCGGGGTTGTCGCCGCTCTCTGGATCGGGTTCTCGGCGTACTCGATCGTCACCAGGCAGGCGTTCGTCGCCGAGCCGCTCGTCGAGTACGGGGTGCCGGGAAGCTGGTGGAACTGGCTGGGGCTGGCCAAGGCGGCCGGCGCGCTGGGGCTGATCGTGGGGTTCTTCATCCCGGCCGTGGGGATCGCGGCGGCCATCGGGCTGATCCTGTACTTCGCCGGGGCGGAGATCACGATTCTGCGGGCGCGGTCGTACAAGACGCTGCCTTTCCCGCTGCTGTACATGATTCCGGCCATCGCGACGCTGGTACTGCAGCTCGCGGTGTGAGGGGTGCGAAGTTTCGCCAGGGGATGTCGTGCCCGGCCGACGAGCGTAGTTTGGGAGATGGCCGGGCACGGGAAGGGGCTGGGGATGATTCAGGATCGATTCAGAGACATTGCGGCGGTAGACGGTTCGCTCATCTACGGGCCACCGCACGAGACCGCCGACGGCGCCACCGTCATCACGGTGACGGGGACCGGTGGGTTCTTCCGGCCCCGCCCGCGCCCGCTCGGGGTGTTCGTGGTGCACGGGGGAGAGGTCACCTGGGAGCCCGCGACCGACAAGCAACTGGTCGCGCTGCTGGGGGTGCTGACGGGATTGATCGCGGCCGCCTTCGCGACCGGGGCCATGCTACGTCGCCCGCCGTGGCCGGATATCCGGATCACCAGCACCTGCTGAGGGATCGGGCCGAGCGCTAGCGGTAGCCGCTCAGTTGGGTCGTCAGGACGCGTTCGAGTTGCCGGACGCTGTCGGGCGTCCCCGCGGCGAGAGTTGTTCTGGCCCCGGCGAACCTGTCGAAGACCAGGCCCTCGATCACCGCGATGAGATCGGCCGCCGCGTCGGCGGGCGCCGCCGCGCCCAGGGCTCGGCACAGCTCGGTGGCGTGCCGATGCGAGAAGAGGCAGCCGACGAGTCTGGAGTGCAGTTCGGCGTCGGGTAGCAGGTCGATGATCAAGGCGTGGCGCACTATCAGGTGGTTACGGCGCTGTGCCAGTAGGCGATCCAGCCACTCGGCGATGCCGCGCGCCGGTACGGCCGGATCGATGCCGGACCTCGGCGGTTGTTCCACACCGGCCTTCGTGACGCCTGCATCGCTTGCCGCAGCCGGATGCAGGTCTGCGCCGAACGGCTCACCTTCTTCTCCCGCAGCCGAATCCGGGTCCGCGCCGGCCGGCCGCCCTGCAGTTCCATCGGCAGGCAACATGCCACCCGCGGCCGCGAAATCGGTGCGCGAGCGCAGCGCGATGCGGTCGACGATCGCCTCGATCAACGCGCGCTTGGTGCGGAAGTAATAGGACGTCGACCCCGCGGGCAGCTCCAGCGTGGTGTCGAGCGCGCGATGAGTCAGGGCCCGGAGTCCCTGCGCGGCAACGAGATCGATCGCGCTGTCCACGATCAGCACGCGCCGATCGGTTGTGGAGATGGTCACCTTCGCTCCTCTTCGCCCCGGCAATCCTCTACAACTATAGAGGTTCCTCTACGAATGTAGAGAGCTTGGGAGGTTTGCTGTGGATACCTGTGGATTGGTTCTCGACCACGACCAGCGCATTGCCGCCGACCGGCTGGCCGCCCTGACCCGCACGGCGGGCTGGGGCCGCCGAGAGCCGTCCGATCACCGCCTTCGGGGCAACGGCCGAGGTATCGATGGCCGGTCCGTCGGCGATGAAGCATCGGAGCCCGGCGACCGGATCATGCCGCCGGCGCGTTCCCGGCGCGACCATCAGCCGGGACGGTGGGCCCGCCGACTGTCCGGGCTGTTCACATCCCATGCCCCGGCGCACCGGACCTCCCCGCCCCCACGCGGCCTCTACCTGCACGGCGGCCCCGGCCGCGGCAAAACCATGCTCATGGACCGCTTCCTGGCCGAGGTCGACCCGAAACGCGCCCGCCGCTTCCACTTCCACGGCTTCTACGCCCGACTGCACGCCGCCATTCACGACTACGGCGACGTGGACGCCGCCGCCCTCGCCCTGCTCGGCGACGCCGACCTGATCTGCTTCGACGAATTCCACGTGCACGACAGCGGCGACGCGCGCCTGGTCACCCGCCTGCTCGAGGTGCTCTTCGCCCGCCCGATCACGCTGGTGCTCACCTCGAACTACGCACCCCGCGATCTGCTCCCGAACCCGTTGTTCCACAGCATGTTCGAGCCGACGATCGACCTCCTCCTGGAACACCTGGACGTGCTCCCGGTGAACGGCCCGGTCGACTACCGCACCCTGGGCGAACGGAACACCGGCTTCGCGGCCGGGTCCTACATCGTCGGCCCCTGCCCGCTGACGGGCCACGCCGAGGTCCCGATCGCCCACCGCAGCATGACGGCCCGCGCCGCCGAGAACGATGCCCTGACGGTCGATTTCGCCGACCTGTGCGGAATCCCGGTCGCCGCCTCGGACTACCTGCCCCTGACCGAGCGCTTCCATCACTGGACCGTGTGCGCCGTCCCCGACCTCACCACCGTCCCCGCCGACTGGGTCATGCGCTTCGTGAACCTGGTCGACATCCTCTACGACGCCGACCTCCCCCTGACCCTCTACGCCGACGTCCCGCGCACGTCCCTCGGCGCGCAGGTCGCCCGCGTCCCCGACCTCTACCGCACCCTGAGCCGCCTCGGCGAGCTGACCCTCGAGCCGCAGCCCGCCACTCGCTAGCCGCTCGGTGCTCGCGACCGGTGTCGTCCCCGGCTGGACCCGCGTACCCGGCTGATGCTCGGGCGTGCCCGCCGGCCCCCACCCCGCACCCGGAGTCCGGCGAACAACCGCCTGGCGACGCCCGGGTGAACCCGCCGACCAGATCGACGCGCGGGATTCATGTTCCGGCCACGCGCACGGGGTCTCGCGTTGCGGCCGTCTTTCTACCGTGCTGGAGGAGGCAGCACCGAACCGGAGGGGACCGATGCGAATCCGCGAGCAGACCGCCAAGGCCCAGCAATCCCGGGGTTCCGGCCGCCGGAATCCGAGCATCCCCGGCGTCCGGCTGCGGGTGCTGGTTGTCGCCGAGTCCTTTCTTCCCCAGGTCAACGGCGTCACCAATTCCGTCCGCCGGGTTCTCGACCACCTGGCCGCCAAGGGCCACGAGGCGGTGCTCGTCGCGCCCACCGGACCACCCAGGTACGCGGGCTTCCGGGTACACGTGGTGCGGGGGGCGCGACTTCCCTTCTACCGTGACTTCCGCATCGGCCTCGAGACCCGCCGCCGATTGCGCCGCGTCATCCGGGAATTCGAGCCCGACGTGGTGCACATCGCCTCCCCGGCCACCCTGGGCTATCAGGCCGCGCGGGTGGCGGGCGAACTCGGCATCCCCACCGTGGCCATCTACCAGACCGATCTGGTCGGCTTCGCCGAACGCTACGACCTGCCGGGCGGTGTGCGCACCATGGCCGCGCTCACCCGCCGCATCCACCTGCAGGTCGATCGCACCCTGGCCCCGTCCACCGCGAGCCTGCGCCAGCTGGAGCTGATGGGCATCCCGGGCCTGGCGCGCTGGCCGCGCGGGGTCGACCTGGAGCAGTTCGGCCCCTTCCGCCGCTCGCCGGAACTGCGAGAACGCCTCGCGCCCAACGGGGAAACCCTCGTGGGCTACGTCGGCCGCCTGGCCCCGGAGAAGGAACTCGAACTCCTGGCCCATCTGCGCCCGCTGCCCGGCGTGCGCCTGGTCGTGGTCGGCGGTGGCCCGGAGGAGAAGCGCCTGCGCAAACTGCTGCCGGGCGCGGCCTTCCTGGGTGTGCTGCACGGGGACGAGCTGGGCGCGGCCTACGCCTCGCTCGACGTCTTCGTGCACACCGGCCGGCACGAAACCTATTGTCAGGCAGCCCAGGAGGCGCTGGCCTCGGGTGTGCCGGTGGTCGCGCCGCGCTCGGGCGGTCCCATCGACGTGGTCGATCCCGGGGCCGGATTCCTGTACCCGCCGGGTGACACGGCGGCCCTGGTGGACCACGTGCGCCGCCTGGTGGACGATCCGCGCCTGCGGGAGCGGACCGCCGCCGCGGCACAGCGCAGTGTGCGCGACCGATCCTGGTCCGC
>NZ_JBSFNO010000024.1:0-123530 GCF_053981095.1 Nocardia sp. NPDC003693 | reverse complement strand
CGGTCCGGAAGTCGCTGTACCGCAGCGAGTTCCGGCCCTTTCGGCGTTTCGGCGGGCCTCGTCCTTGGCCAACGAGTACATCGGCAATTCGAGCAGGTTCTCCACAGCAGCGGCGAGTGCTTTGGCAATGGTCGCGATCGTGGGCACCTCTCTCGAATTCATACCCCCATTCTACGCCTTAATAGCAGATATGAATAGCCTAATTCTGTTGGGAGGCAACACTATTCAGGCCAACATGATGATTCGGGCACGCTCTGACTACCTCAATAATCCTTTTGTCGCCCACCAATAACATCTCGCCCAAATCCGCCAAAAACCCTAGGGTCGCGATGTGCCATTACCCGAGTGCGATAACTCCCCGATCCCTGCTCCCGCAGAGCCGTTCCGTGCCGCCCCCGGCACCCTCCAGGGAATGATCCAGCGCGGTCACGGAGCCGCCCGCGCCAACGCCTCGGCCAACCCCCGCCCCGCCGCCGGCCACGTAATCGACTGCGTGATCCACGACCCCCGCTGGGATCACCAGATCGAGTCGCGCTCTTGGCTGTACGCAACCCTCGTAACCGACCTGGGTATCGCCCTCCCGGCTCTCCGCGCCGCGTACGCGACTCCCGCCGACCCTTCCGGCGATTCCGACGCCTGGCTCCTCGTCGGCGTTCTGGAGTGCCTGGCGCAGCGCGGCATCCCCGGAGCCGTCTCCGAACTACGCCGCTACCTGGCCACGGGCCGCGACCCGGAACTGGCTCTGAACTCTCTGATCCCCTTCGCCGATTATCCGGAAGCCGAGGGGCTCCCCGGCGACCTGCTGGACGTCGCCGACGACGAAACGCTGACGTCGATCCTGTTGTCGTCCTGGCAATTCCCCGATCTGTCCGCACACCCGTGGTCGAGCTGGCGGCGCGCCGATCCCCGCATGGACCGGGCGGCCGAGGCGGCGGAACGTGCTCGGGCACAACATCGGCGGGAACTTCCGCCCCGCGCGACTCGGCAGGCGATGATGCGTGATCGAGCGGTGCGGTTCGCGATCGACGCCGGATACCTCACCACCGCCGCCGCGGAGTCGGTCACCGAGGACCTGTGGACCCGATTACTGCTGGATTTCGCGTCGGTCCGGCTCGCCGACACCGACCTGCCGCCCGACGTTCGGCACTGGCTGCGTAGGCAATTCCGAAACCTTCGAACGCCGGATGCGCTTGCGTGGGCCCGTGCGACCGTGTTCACGGACCGTGACCACAACATCGTCGCGCTGGACACACTGGCCGCACTCGGCGAAGAATTCGACGCGCCACTACTGCTCGAACACCTGAAAGCGGCTGCCACCGAAGGTGATTCCGGCATCGGCGACCTGTGCGACGTCGTCCCCGCACTCGGCCGGCTCAGGTTCGCCGCCGCCCGCACGCCGATCGAGGAAGTGTTCGACAGTACGCCCTATTCGTATCTGCGCGAGCGCTGCGCGGGCGCGTTGAGCGCCCTGGCCCCGGACTTCCCGCGACTGCGTGCCGTCGAATGTCTGGACGACTGCGAATCCGGTACCCGAGAGATCGGCATCGCACATGCCGACCTCTCGAATCCCGCAGTCCGAGAACGCGTCACAAATATCGCCGCCGACGCCTCGGAAGAACCGGAAACCAGGCGGGCAGCCACCGCCCGCCTGGCACGGCACAACGTCTGATCGGCCCCGGTCCCAGGACGGCCGCGAGACCGCTACATATCCCAGGGCGCCTGCGGCAGCACCGCGCCGGTTTCGAGCAGCGACTTGAGATTCGCGAGCACGGCGGGCCAGCCGGACGAAATACCCTGCCGCATGTCCTCGTTCGGCAGATTCTCGTGCGTCACCGTCAGCCGGACGATGTCCTGGTGCGGCTCGATCAGGAACGTCACGACCGACGGATCACGGTCCTCGTCCAAAGAGTCCTCGAAGGTGATCACCAGGCGCTTGGGGGGATCGGTCTCCAGAACCTTGCCGATGACGTCGACCTTGTCGGTCCCGTCGACGCGGCGGTGCTCCCAGGTCGAACCCTGTTGCCAGTCGGACACATTCGCGTGTCCCCAGTACTGGGCGGTGAGGTCGGCGTCGGTCAGGGCCTTCCAGACCTGTTCGGCGCTCGCGCGAATGTAGGTGACATACACGTAGTTGGCTACTGCGGTGGTCATGGCGTACTCCTCTGCCTGATTCTTGATGCCGCGGATCGCGTCCAGCCGGGGCTGATCGAAGACGGATATCCACCGCATCTCGATGTCGTGGATCGGTGCCGGATTGATGTAGTGCACCCGCTCCCGCCCGCGCCGCAGCACGGTGACGAGCCCGGCGGCCACCAGAATGTCGACGTGCTGGGTCAGTGACTGCCGCGCCATGTCCACGCGCTCGCAGAGCTCGCGCAGCGTCTGCCCGTTCTGCTCCCGCAGCCGGTCGAGTACCAGCCGCCGGGTGGAGTCCGCCAACGCCTTGAAAACCGTGTCCATGTCGGGTTCGGGTTGCACTGGACGATAATGCAGGTATTTACCTGCATATGTCAACGATGTAGAGCAAAAGGCCAGCTAGAGGCTATGGGGAAGCCTCTACCCACCCGCCACATCCAGCTCCGGCGCCACCACCAGCCGCCAGAACTCCGCGTACCGTCCACCCGCCCGAACCAGCTCGTCATGGCTCCCCGCTTCCACGACCACCCCACCGTTGAGGAACACGATCCGATCGGCCTCCCGCACCGTCCGCAGCCGGTGCGCCACGACCACCACGGTTCGCCCCGCCATCAGCCGATCGACCCCCGCGTGCACCGCCACCTCGCTGACCGGGTCCAACGCCGACGTCACCTCGTCCAGCAGCACGATCGGCGCGTCCTTCAACAGCGCCCGTGCGATCGACACCCGTTGGCGCTCACCCCCGGAAAGCAGCGCGCCGCCTTCGCCCACCGCCGTGTCCCAGCCGTCGCCCAGCCGCGCGATCACCTCGTCGAGCCCCGCCGCACTCGCGGCCGCTCGCACCTGCGCGTCCGTAGCCTCGGGCCGGCCGAGCCGGATGTTCTCCGCGATCGTTCCGTCGAACAGGTACACGTCCTGGAACACGATCGCGATCCGCGCCATCAGGTCGTCGGCGCTCATCGAGCGGACATCGACCCCGCCGATCCGCACCGCGCCCGCGTCCACGTCGTAGAACCGCGCGATCAGCTGCAGCAGTGTGCTCTTGCCCGCGCCGGACGGCCCGACTATCGCGAGCCGGGTGCCCGCCGGGACGGTGAGCGACAGGTTCTCGACCACCGTCCGGCCGCCGCGCCGGAATCGCACCCCGTCGAACTCCACCTCGTGCGTGCGCGGCCGGATCGGGGTGTGCGGCTCCGGCAGCGGTTCGGTGCGCAGGACCGCGTCGAGTTTCGCCAGGACCGCACGGCCCGAGCGGAGCTGACTGCCGATGTCCGAGAGCGAGAGCAGCGGGTTGGCGCTGCGGGCCGCCAGCACCAGGATCGCCAATACCTCTGCCGCGCCGACGTTTCCGCCGACCGCCAGGTACGCGCCCAGGGCCAGCAGCGCGGTGAAGACCGCCTGCACCGTGAGCGCCGAGCCGAGCAGGCCGGGGACCGCCGACCGGATCGACCTCCGGCTCGCGCGCTCCACGCCGGTCAGGGCGTCGTCGAGCAACTCGAACCGTTCGGCCGTGCGACCGCCCGCGCGCAGAACCGGTTGTGCCCGAAGATATTCGATGACCCGCGCGGTCGCCTCCTGATCGCGCTCGTCGCGCGCGGCGTCGGTGGCGGCCATCGCCCGGCCGGTGCGGATCTGGATCAGCACCACGACCGGCGCGGCGAGCAACGCGGCCAGCCCGAGCTGCCACTGGTAGGCGAGCATGACGAGCACGATGGTCAGGGGCGTCACGCAGGCGGACAGGAACGGCCCCAGGATGTGGGCGATGACGCCCATCGACTGCAGCACACCGGCACTGGCCAGCTCGGACACCTCACCCACCCGGCGCGCGGTGAACCAGCCGATGGGCAGGCGCGCCAGGTGATCTCCGAGCCGGTGGTACACCCCGTGCAGCAGCGCCGTCCCGACCCGGAAGCCCGACAGATCGCCGCGGTAGCGCAGGATCGCGTACACCGCGACCGCGGCGGCGAAGGCCGCCAGCCACGGGCGGCCGTCCTCGGGACTGTCGCCGAAGAGCGCGCGCAGCAGGGGAACCAGGAACGCGTACGAGAGGCCCTCGGCGACCGCCGTCGCGGTCATGAGCACCAGGGTGTGCCGCAGCGGTCCGGCGTACCGATGGCCGAGCAGGTGCAGGAGCATGCGGATCATCGGGCTTCGCCTTCCTGGAGGTCGCCGAGCGATTCCGCGGCGGCGGCCGTGTGTGCACGGTGGAGTGCGGCGAAATCGCCGCGCCGGGACAGCAATTCGGCGGGCGCGCCCTGTTCGGTGATGCGGCCGTTCGCGAGCATCACCACGGTGTCCGCGCTGGCGATGGTCTCGAGCCGGTGTGCGATCACCAGGATCGTTCGATCGGTCAGCCCGGCCAGAGCTCGCCGGATCGCGCGCTCGGTCAGCGGGTCGGCGAACGAGGTCGCCTCGTCCAGTACCAGCACGGGGGTGTCGGCCAGCAGCGCTCGCCCCAGCGAAATCCGTTGTGCCTCACCCCCGGACAGTTCCGCGTCCGCGCCCAGGATCGTTTCGTAGCCGTGCGGGAGTTCGAGGATCCGATCGTGGATGCCGGCCATCCGGGCCACCCGCACCACGTCGTCGAGGCCGGCGTGCGGCGCCGCCAGCGCGATGTTGTCCGCGACCGAAGCGCGCAGCAGTCGCACGTCCTGGAAGACGAACGACACCCGGCGATACAGGTCCCGCGCGCTCAGCTCGCGCAGATCGACCCCGCCGAGCAGGACCGCGCCGTGCGTGGGATCGAAGAAGCGCGGCAAAAGCTGTACCAGCGTGGACTTTCCGCTGCCCGACGGCCCGACGAGCGCGGTCGTCGTGCCCGGCTCGAGTGTGAGGTCGATGCCGCGCAGGACCTCCTCGCCGTCGGTGTAGCCGAAGCGCACGTCCCGCAGCTCCACCCGATGTCCCCGCGGCACAGCGGGTCGCGTGGGCTCGGACAGCGCCGGCACCGCCAGCACGTCCCGGATCCTGCCGAGCGCGCGCCGCGCGGCCTGCAGATCGTCGAGGCCGTGCCCGAGCGCGGCCACCGGCGCGGTCAAACCGAGCCCGAGCAGCAGGAACGGGAGCAGATCCGCCGGGGCCAGGGAGCCGCCGGTGATGAACGCCGAACCGCCTGTGAGCACGACCAGCAGGACGAACGGCGGCGACAGCGCCAGCTGCATACCCGCCGCGATCAGCGACATGCCGAAGACCCAGCTGCGCAGCGTCTCGGTGAAATCGTCCGCGGCGGTGAGGAACGCGCGGTGCGCGCGCGAACCGCCGCCGAAGGTCTTGACCACGGCGATGCCCCGCACGAATTCCACGGCGGCCCCGGCGATTCGGGCCATGGCCGCGTCCATCTCGTGCTCCAGGCGCTGACGCTTCGGCGTCATCATGAGCGGTACCAGGGCCAGGGCGAGGCCGACGGGGATCAGGGTGATCAGGGTGAGCCGCCAGTCGATCGTGGCGAGATAGATCAGCGACACCAGCGGGACCACGAACGCGGAGACCAGTTCACCGGGCGCGTGGGCGATCAGCGGGTGGGTGGCGCTGACATCGCGGCCCACCATCGTGGCCAGCTCGCCGCTGCGCCGGCGCGCGAACCAGCCGATCGGCACCCGGCCCAGCTGCGCGGCCAGCCGCCGGCGCAGGCCGAGCTGCACCTCGGCGTCCAGCAGGTGCCCGAGACCCGCGGAGGCGGCGGTGAAGATCAGCCGGACGAGCAGCCCGCCCGCGCCGGCCAGCACGACAAGCCGGACGTGCCCGTGGTCGATCGGATCGGCGGACAGCAGGGTCCGGCCGAGTTCGGCGACCGCGAGCAGCGGTGCGAGACCGGCGATCGCCCCGATCACCTGGAGGATCAGCACCGCGGCGAAGCGCCCGCGATACGGCGCGAACAGCCCCTGAGTGTGCGGGGGCGGGTCGGGGGGAGTGAATCGGGTTGCCGGCCCGGCCTGTTCGGTGGTGGTCATCGCGCGGTCGCTCTCCTAGCGAACCGGCGGCGGTTCCGCGTGCGCGCCGATTCGAATCGTCCTGGGGGAGTGCGCCTGCGAGCCCGCGCTCCGCCGGGCCGTCCTGCCGACGGGCCCACCGGTAGGCTCGCAGGGGTGAGGGTCGGCGCGCTTTCGGAAACCTGCGGTTCGACCAGATTTCCCCGGGTGTGGATTCGGCCGGGCCACGCGGGCTACATCGGCCCCGAACTCGGCGTCGATCTGCACGCCCCCGCCGTCGCGGTGCTCAGCGTGGGACTCGACGCGCCGTTCGAGCTGGACACCGCCACCCACGCGCCGATCACCACCCGCAGTTGTTTCGCCCCCGCGCACACCCCGCATCGCGTCACCGTGCCCGGCGGCTGGATCCTGCTGCTGTTCGTGGATCCCGCGAGCACCCGGGCCTCGGCCATCGCGGGGGCGATGACGGCGTTCGACGAGCCGTACGGGCTCGGGCATCGCCACGAGCGCGAGCTGATCGAGCTGTGCGGCTCACCCGACCCGGATCCGGATCGCATTGTGGCCCGGGCTGTTTCGGGTTCGACGCCCGCCCCGGACCCGCGCATCGAGCGGGTCGCGGCCGCCATCCGCGACAACCCGGACCGGACCTACCGCGCCGAGCCGGTGGCCGCGTCCCTCGGCCTGTCCACCACGCACTTCCTGCGGGTCTTCGCCCAGCAGTGCGGGACGACGTTCCGCGGCTACCAGCGCTGGTCGCGCATCGTGCGCACCATGCGCGGCGTGGGTGCCGGCCACGATCTGACCCGCGCCGCCACCGACGCGGGCTTCGCGACCCCGTCGCATTTCAGCGAGACGTTCCACGCCATGTTCGGCATCTCGGCCACGGCGACGCTGCGCTCGGGGATCCGGTTCGACCTCGGCACGTGACACGGTGGCCCGGCACTGTCCGATTCCGCCACTCATGCCCGAAGTTGAGAACGCCCGCGCGATCACCGCGGCATGTACGGGCGTTCGGCACCCGATCACCGATGAATCTCCGGCGCTCGTGCCGTCTCATCTGTGATCGAACAACGATCCCGCATCGCTGACAGCCGGTGGGATGTCCGGGCACGGCGGTCCGCTCGGCCTACGGTGGTAGCCCGGGCGCGTCCGCCTCCGGAGCAGTCCCAGGGCCGCTGGGGCATGCGGCACGGCACCGAGAGAGGTCGGCGAATGACGCAGTCGAGCACAACACCCCTGTGGTACCGCGAGTACGGCGCGGGTGATCCGCTGTTGCTCCTGCACCCCGCGGCCGTCGATTCCCGCGCCTTCACCCCCAATGTGCCCGCCCTGTCCGAACACTTCCGCGTGTTCACCCCCGACCGCCGCGGCCACGGCCACACCCCCGACGTCGACGGCCCCCTGACCTTCGACCTGATGGCCAGCGACACCGTCGACTTCCTGGAACAGGTGATCGCGGCCCCCACAGCCCTTCTCGGCTACAGCGACGGCGCGACGGTGGCCCTGCTGACGGCCCTGCGCCGCCCCGACCTGATCACCCACCTGATCCTGGTGGCCGGGGTCTACCACCGAACCGGCTGGGCCCCCGGCGTTCTCGACAACGACCTGACCCCACCGGATTTCATGCGCGACGCCTACGCCGAGATCTCTCCCCACCCCCGCGCCCACTACGACACGATCCTGCGCAAGTTGGCCACCGAACACGCGACCGAACCGTCCCTGACCCCCGCAGACCTGTCAACCCTCCCGACCCGGACCCTGATCCTCCTGGGCGACGACGACGAGGTCCTCCCCACCCACGCCCAGTCCCTCTACGAAAGCCTCCCCGACGCCGAGCTCGCGGTGGTCCCCGGCACCTCCCACGGCCTCCTGTCCGAGAAACCCGCCCTCTGCCACGCGATCCTCCTCGACTTCCTGACCAACCCCCCGGTCGAGACTTTCGCCCCCATCCGCCGCAAACCGGCATAGGCCGCCGTACCGGTCATCATCCGCAGCAGAACGGATCCGTACAGGGATCCCCGACCTCGCTGCCGTACACCGCGAACCCCCTCACTCCGTCGAGCAGCCGCCGCGCCCCCGCCGGACCCCTCACCCAGCTCTGGAGGCCGAGTGGCTTCCCCCAACTCGGCGGCGCGCCTTCGATATCGAACCGCCGTACCCCGTCCACGAACAGCGTCCACATCGGGTGATCGGGAAAACTGTTGAGCCGCAACACCCATTCGTGCCCGTCCACCAGCGCGGCTGCCGGGAAGTGCACCGACCCCGTCCGCAACCACCGCGGCCGTATCCCCAACTCCGGCTGCGCGTCCGGGGCGGGCAGATCCTCTCGGCTCATCCCTCGAGTATCCCCTCCGAGAACAGCGGAAGGGCCCGGCGTGAACCGGGCCCTTCCACCAATGCTGGTGCGCGATACTGGGATTGAACCAGTGACCTCTTCCGTGTCAGGGAAGCGCTCTCCCGCTGAGCTAATCGCGCGTGTTCCCCCGTTGAGCGGATGACGAGATTCGAACTCGCGACCCTCACCTTGGCAAGGTGATGCGCTACCAGCTGCGCTACATCCGCTTGCTCGCCCGGGCTCGTGACCCGATCGGCTTGCGGGACAGAACTTTAGGGACAAACAGGGTCAAATAGCAAATCGCCTGTATACGGGGGTATTCGAGGCTCGCGGATCACCCACCCACGCACTGGCCGGCGGCGACCAGTCGCACGGCCTCGCGCACCACCGCGGGATCCTGCACCGGCTCGAGATACTGGGCCGCCTGGTTCTCCACGATCGCCAGCGCCCCGGCCTCGCCGTGCTGGCGCACGAGATCCACGTACCCGTGGCACTGCGCTTGCGCGATGGCGGTGATGTCCGAACTCGGCGGCAACGGTTCCGGCAGAGCGGTTTCGGTGAGCGGCTCGGTGGTCACCGGCGCGGGGATGGTCTCCTGCGGCACCGGCTCGGCCGCGGTCGTCTCGGGAATCGTGGCCTCGGGGGCGGTCGTCTCGGGAACCGTAGTCTCCGGCGCGGGCTCGACCGGCGGCACGGGCACGCCCGCGTCCGGCAGCGGCTCGACCGTGACCGGCGGCTCGGTCACCACCGTTTCCGGCAACGGCTCGGCGACGACCCCCGGTTCGGGCAGCACACCCTCGGGCAGCGGCTCCGCCGGAAGCGCCAGCTCCCCGGGCGGCAGCTCGGCGGACGGCGGATCGGTCACCGCGGGCGGCGCGATGATCTCGGTACTCGACGCGACCACGGACGTGGCCGCCGGAATGGCGACCCCCGGCCGATCGGTATCGCGATTCATCTCGACCGCGATCACCGAGACGATGCCGACGACCAGCACCGCCGCGGCCGCGCTCAGCATCACCCCGCTCCCGCGAAAAGCGTTGCGCTCCTGCGCACTGACCGCCGGTCTCGACGGCACGGGCGCGACCACCGGTACCGGTTCGTGCTGCCGGGTGATCCCGCCCAGCCCCGATGCCCCGAGCGAGGCTTCGGTCAACGCGGCCAGCGCCGCGTCCGCCAGGGCGCCGCAGCTCTGATACCGCTGTTCGGGGTCCTTGGCCAGCGCGGTGGCGAGCACCTCGTCGAACGCCGTGGTCAGATCCGGCCGCACCAGACTCGGCGCGACGGGCGCCACCCGCCGGTGCGCGATCTGCACCGCCTCCGGATCGGTGCGCGGGAAAGGCGTTCTCCCGGTGAGGAACTCGTAGAGTACACAGCCGAGGGAGTACACGTCGGCCCGGTGGTCGACCGGGAGATCGGGCGCGAACCGCTCCGGGGCGGTGTACGCGTAACTGGCGGTGCCCAGGTCGTCCAGCGCCCGCGCGATGCCGAAATCGGTGACCAGTACCCGGAGTTCGCCGCCGTCCTGGCGCACGATGAGATTTCCGGGCTTGATGCTCCCGTGCAGAATCCCCTCGCGGTGCGCGTGGTCGAGCCCTGGCGCGGCCGCCGCGATCAGCGTGACCGCCCGCCCGGGCGCGATCGGGCCATTCTCCAGCAACTGCGCCCCGTCGACGCCGTCGATGAACTGCCCGGCGATCCAGAGCTGTTCCTCCCCGGCCGCGCCGTAGTCGTCGACCGAGGCGATGTTGGGATGATCGACCCCGACCAGCAGCGCGGCCTCGCGCCGGAAACGCGCCCGGGCGCCGTCCCGGCCTGCGAAGTCGTCATCGATGACCCGCAGCGCAAGCAGCCGCCCGGTGTTCGAATCCCGGGCGGCGTACACCGCCCCCAGCTCACCCTCACCGATCAATCGATCAATGGTGTAGCCGGACAACACATCTCCGCGCAGCAGCGGCACGCGCACCTCCTACCATCCCGGGCAGCGGAAATGCAAACCCCAGGCGTAACGGTGCGGAATCCTACCCAGCGCCCCGGACATCGGCTAGGCCCTACCTGCTCGGTGGTCGGCGCTCGCCCTCGTGTCGTCCTGGCGTGTCGCGACAAACACCCGATAGCTCACAAACTGGCGTCCCGAAAATTGGGGTCTTCCGAAAACGCGATCTGAATCGATGCTCTTTCATATGCTCTGTCCGGCGGAGCGGGGAAAGCACCGCGAAGCCTCGGCTCGAAAGTTAAGAGGACAACTTCATGAAACGAACCATTCTCGTCGGTGTAGCCGCCTGCGCCCTCTTCGGAGGTCTCACGGGCACGGCTGGGGCGGAGGGGGTTCCACTCACCGCCTCCGAGGTCGACGCGGCCCCCGCCGACGTGCCCGTGACCACCGGTTCGGCGGAGGATCTGGGCAACGCGATCGGCGCGGGCTCGGTGAGCACCGGCAGCACCGCGGCCCAGCTGGGCAGCGCCTTCGGCAACGGGTACTGGGACGGGGTGCTCGGCAGCCTGTCCGCCAGCGCTTCCGCGCGCTGATCCAGGCCGGAACAGGGCAGGGCCCGGCGCTCGCCGGGCCCTCGAGATCCGTACGCGCACGAGGTTTCACACGATCGGAACGATGGTCGAGACGCCGGCGAGCGTCACCGCCGCGAGCATGATCAGCACGACGGCCGAGCCGCTGTCGGTGAGCCGGGAGACGATCAGCGCCGCTCCCACGAAGCACAGTGAGGGCAGGGTGGCGACGGCATAGAGCGTGCGTGCCAGCACCGCCGCGGCCGACACCGCCGCGAACCGAACCCCGTGCGGCGCGGTGAGTTCGCGAAGAAAGCAGTTCTCGTCCGTCCTCTCGGTCGGCTCGGACCGCGCCGCCCGCTCGAGCATCCGGGCGCACAGGCGCAGCACGGCGTCCTCGAGCCCGATGCCCAACTGCGCGGCCCGCATCCGGGCCATCTCCAGAGCGAAGCCGTCCCCGGCGGGAGCGGGATCGCTCAGGAATTCGTCCAGCACCATTCCGCTGATGGCCTGTTCGCGATCCAGAACCCGATCCGGAAGCCAGCTCAAAACCCATTTCCCGCCCGCCGCGGTCGGAATGTAGTGCGCGGTTTCGGGTGTGGTGTCACTGGTGATCAACCACTCGGTTATCTTGAGCGCCATAGTGTTTCACCTCGGTCGTTTCTCGATCGGTACACCTGCAAATCTAAGATCGCGAATCGGTGGCATCCACCGAATTGCCTGCCATCGTGGGGCAATTGCCGGGGCAATCTGCCAATTGTCAGGCGCTGTCCCGAATCATCCGAACCCTGGTGGCATCTCCTGCCACGAACTACGCTCGAATGACACACCGTGGGCATCGGTAAGGGGCCGGGGATGGCACGCGCTGGTTCGGTCGGCGAGCCGATCGGGGAACTGATTCGCAGACTCCGCAGGGAGCGCGGCCTGACGCAGCAGACGCTGGCAGAGCGAGTCCAGTGCTCCCGCAGTCTCATTCAGCAGATCGAGAGCGGCGCCCGGATTCCCCAACTGTCCCTGCGTGAGCGGCTGAGCCTGGTCCTGGGGGTGAGCCTGCCCGCCACCGGCCGCGTCACCCATCCGCCGGACGCCGTGGACGCCGGATTGGACGCTCTCCGAATGCGATTCAACGTCCTGCTCGGGCGAGACCCGGCCGCCGCCACGCGGGCACTCGACATCGCGCAGAGTTTGATCGAGGCCGAGCAGGCGCCCGCACCCCTGCACGCCATCGCCGTCCGGCAGCTGCACCGCGCGGAAGAGGCGCTGGCGCAGGTGCCCTCGAGCAGCGCCACCATCTGGGAATGGAACACCGCCAGCGACTGGCTCACGATTCTCCAGCAGGCGACCCGATCGGTGCACGCGGTCCACGTGGCGGGCCTGCGGTCGATCGGGGGCGAGGTAGGCGACGCCTATCACGCGGCCATGGTCGAGATCGCCTCCCGCAGCGGCGCGGCCCGGGTCGACCTGCGCCGGATCTACGTCCTGGACGCCATCGAGGAACTGTGGCCGTACGAGGACATGCTCTGGCGACTCACCCGCGCCGGCGTGGAGAACCTCATCATCAAGGGCGAGCACGCCCGCGGCGCGACCGGCATGTTGATCGTCGACGACCGCTATCTGGCGCTGGGCGAATACGACCATCGCCGCGAAGGCCGGGTGGCCACCCGCTTTTCGGCGCTACGTCACGATGTCACCTTCGGCAGTCGCCGCTTCGACAAGCTGTACGACCTGAAGCGTTCCGGGGCCGCGCTCTCGGTCGACCGGGTGATCGGCGCGGCGCCCTTCACCAGGTTCGAGCGGCTCGGCGACGCGAACTGTCGCGAACTCTTCCGCGCCGCGCTCACCGAATCGTGGGCGGCCATCCCCGATCTGTGATCGCTACCCGCACTGCCCGGCGTCGGAGAGCCGAATGGCCTCCTGCAGCACGGCTCTGCCCTGACCCGGCGCCAGGGTCCAGTCCGGCTGACTCTCCAGGACCGCGAGCGCCCCATCGGTCCCGTGCTCGCGAACCAGGGTGATGTAGCCGGGGCACTGGGCGCGAGCCATCGAATCGATGTTCTGCGCGACCGGAACATCGGTGGTGGCGGGCGTCGTGGGCTCGGAGGTGGGCGCGACCGTCGGCATCGGCTCGGCGCTGACCGGAACCTCGGTCACCGGCGGCGCTGTCGTCTCGGTGAGAGGCACGGGTGGCAGCGAGGATTCCACGAGCGAGGGCACCGCCTTCGCCGCGTACGCGGCCGACACCGGGGGAGCGGTGGTCGGCTCGACTGCCGCGGGCGCGGTGCTCGAGCTGCTGGTGGGCGTCGCGGACGTGTTCACGGGCTGGGCGACGGCCTGATCCCGCCCCGGATCCATCTCGATGGCGATCAGCACGAGCGTGCCGACGAGCAGGACCGCGCTGCCGGCGGCCGTCAGGATCCGGGTGGTGCGGGAACGCTTGGGCGGGGCGGGGATCGGTTGCCTCGCGGGCTGCGGCGGGGTGTCGCCGGCTGCCGGGGAGGCAACGGGTACGACGGGTGCGTCAATGCTGGGCACCGGTTCGGCGGGGGCCTCGATTGCGGAATCCGCGCCGGCCGCTCCGGAATCGGCGATGGCCACCGGGGCGGGCCGCCACATCGGCGCGGCCGGAGTCAACGTCGCGGACGCGGCCTCGGCGAATGCCCGGCAGGTCGCGAAGCGCTTGCCCGGATCCTTGTCCAGCGCCGTCGCGATCACCGCGTCCAGCCCGGCGGGCACGCCCCGCAGCGTGCTCGGTGGAGCGGGATCCGTGCCCAGGTGGGCGGCCATGACCGCGGCCGGATCGGCGCGCGGGAACGGCGTACTGCCGGTGAGTAATTCGTAGAGCACGCAGGCCAGTGAGTACACCTCGGACCGTTCGTCCGGCACTCCGCCGGAGAATCGCTCGGGCGCCGCGTAGGCGAAGGAGCCCGAGACGTCCCGGGCGGCATCGCCGAAGGCCGCGGCGAGCCCGAACCCCGTCATCGACACCCGATCATCGCGGCCGACAAGCAGATTCGACGGCCGGATGTCCCCGTGCGGAACACCCGCCGACCGGGCGTACCACACCGCCTGCGCCGCCGCCGCGATCAACGCGACCGCACGGCCCGGATCGATGACCCCGCGCGTGAGCAGCTGCCCGGCGCCGACACCCTCGACGAGTTCGCTTGCGATCCACAGCGGTTCATCGACAGGCGTTCCGGTGGCGAGCACCCGCGCGATGTTCGGGTGGTCGAGCCGCGTCGCCGTCCGCGCGTAGCTCGCCCACGCACGCGCGCCGGCAACGGATGCCGCGACCCGCGCAGCGCACACGTCGTCGAACACCTTCAGCGCCACCAGCTGGTCGCCGGCATCGCGGGCCAGATACACCGAACCCGTGCCGCCCACCCCGAGCCGGCGCTCGACGGTGTACCCGGCCACTACATCTCCGCGCAGCAACGGCACGCGAACCTCCTACCGCTCGTCGCCCCGGCAGACTTCACCATGGCATGACGGTGCGCAAGCCTACCGAGCAGTCTGCACAACAGCGAACCTCGATCCCGATCAGCGCGAATGGTCAAGGGGGAATACCGTCTAGCCCTCTATCGGCCGCCGCGAGTCGAGCCGGGCGCGGTCGGCCGCCGCGCGACCGGCGTCCCAGCCCTCCGCGCTGCGAATCGCGATGCCCCGGCTGCGACTGCGCGGGAACAACGCCTCGAACGCGGCGTTCACCGCGACCTCGTGCGAGGCCAGCACCGGCAGGAGTCGTTCGGACTCGGCCGATTCCGCGATGGTCGCCGCGGTGGCGGCGGCGAGCCGCTCGCCGATCCGGGTGGCGTACGAGACCAGGAACGCCTTGCGGAAGGCCCGGCTACGCGCCTGATCGCTGCGGGAATCGGTGTTCCCACTGGCGATCATGGCGCGGGTGGCCTGCACCAGCAGCGAGGTGGACAGCAGTTCCACCGCGTCCAGGTCGGCGTCGTCACCGACTATGGTGACGAATCCCCAGTCCGAGGCGAAGATCGCGCGGCACCGGTTGGCCGTGGCGACGACGTCGATGAGCAGCGCCTTGGCGTCGACGTAGGGCGTATCGAGCCAGATGCGCCGCGCCCCCGGCAGATCCGGCGCCGCGGTGTCGGCGTCGACCAGCACCCGGTCCAGGGCGTACTTGGTCATCAGTTCCTGCGCCTTGGCCGAGAGTGCTTCGGCCTCTTCGGGAAACGACGTCGACTCGGCCTTGGCGAGCAGCCCCCGCACGCGGCTCAGGGCCTTCTCGTCGATGTGGTGCGGCGTCTCGGTCCGCGGCCGCGCCGAACCCGGCAGTGCCCGAATGCGTTCCATCCTCGGCAGCGACACCAGCAGCGCGAGCGCCTCGACGACGGTGGTCAGCGCCTCCTCGCGCGTGAGCATCTGCTCGGCCGTCCACTGCTCGAAATGCGTGTCCGTCCGCGACCACCGGATCCGCGCGTCGATCTCCTCGAGCTGCGCGAGCCAGGTCTCGTCGACGGTCTCGCGCGCGAACGGCTCGCTATACACGGCGATGAAGTCCCGCAGCAGTCCACGCGCGAACTCGTCGACCCGCCGCCGGGCGGCCTGCCACACGTCCGCCGGCAACCAGCCGTTCTCGAAGACCAGGGTGATGACGCGCTGCCCCGCCAGTCCGACCGCGTGCGCGACGTCGTTCGCGAGCTGCTCTTCGCCGGCGAGCTGCGCTCCGAAAGTCCGCGCGAACACCGCCCCCGAGTTCCCGAGCCGAACCACCTGCAAAGCGACCTCGACGAGCGCGTTGGCGAGCTCGGGCGCGGTGGGCGGCCGGTCCTCGCCCCCGTTCAAAATCGCCCAGAATTCCGTCCCGCCCTGCCGGGCGGCCAGCTTGGCGGCCCGATGCTTGCGATTCGGCTTGGCCACGGTCGGGGGTTCCTGTCCTGGTGCGAGCCCGGAATACAAAAAAGACCCGGTGTGAACCGGGTCCTTCTCGCTGTTCTGGTGCGCGATACTGGGATTGAACCAGTGACCTCTTCCGTGTCAGGGAAGCGCTCTCCCGCTGAGCTAATCGCGCTTGCTTGGTGCCTCTTACTAAGAGGCGGCGACGGGAATCGAACCCGTGTGCACGGCTTTGCAGGCCGTTGCCTCACCACTCGGCCACACCGCCAACCCAGGCCGGTTGGCCTTCGAGCGGATGACGGGATTCGAACCCGCGACCCTCACCTTGGCAAGGTGATGCGCTACCACTGCGCTACATCCGCATTCTGTCCCCGGCGCCTCTCGGCTGTCCGGCTGACGAGAAGAACATTAGCCGACGATGGTTGCGGACAACAAATCGCCTGGTGAAAGGGGGTAAATGTGAACTACAGGGGTGTAGTTCGTGACGTGTGGGGGTGGGGTTGGGCCCGCCGGGAATCTGCGGGGGTGGTCGGTGCTTGCGGGTTCTCCCGCCCGCGTGGGCGGAGGCGCGGGTTGCGGCGCGGTCGGCGCCGGCAAACTCGCAGCCGCCGTAGGGGTAGTTCGCCGCCACGGCTCTGTCGCCACAGTTGCTGCTGCCGTGGGCGGCTGGATCGGGCACGGCTATCCCTGTGTCGGGCTGCCCGCTGGAGGGGAGGCTTCGAGGTGGGCACTCCGGACATGCCGCCCTGCCCGGTGTGTCTCCCCGGTAGGAGGTCGGTTTTACGCCGTTGTGCACGCGATTTGGTGTGACGCCGGGGGTGCGTGTTAATGTTCTTTCTCGTTCGGACCGGCACAAACACCGGCCCCGGACACCCGCCACAAGGCACCCGCACGGTCTCATAGCTCAGCGGGAGAGCACTCGCCTCACACGCGAGGGGTCGCTGGTTCGATCCCAGCTGGGACCACAGTAAAAAGCAGGTCAGAGCCCTAAAGGTCTCTGACCTGCTTTTTTTCGTGCCACATAGGTCGGCAAAAACGGGGTCGGCGGCCCCGGGAAGTGATTTCACGGCGGTTCGGTCTCATCGCGGTTTGGGAATCTCCGATCGCGATCTGGGTCTGCCCGCGGAGGCGGTAAGCCCTGAGCTGTGCTGCCGGGCAAACGACACTCGGACACCCCCAGGCACGAAAGCCGTGACCTACTTGTACGTCGTGCTGTCGATCTACCTACCTGCGGGCTCAGTTGCTGATCGCACTTTGGCGCGGCGAGGGAACTGGCGATGATCCGTAGATTTCGAATGCAGACGTAAAGCGCTTCCCCGGGGATGGAGTCTATGGGATCGCTTCCTCGGGAGGCTGGTCGGAACCAGCGACCACGATCGGTCGTTATATGCCTCGAAAAGTTAAGCGAGAGAGGTCAAATGGGCAAGCGGAATACTGAACCAGGCCGGTCGGAGATGTTGGCCGATCGAAAGGCGCGCCGAACCGCACGACGCGAGGCGGAGGGATTGCCGCCGCTAGAGACGATGAGCAAGGGTGCGAAGCGGCGCGAGCGGCAGGAGGCAAGGGCGGCGCAACGCGTAGCCCAAGGGCTACCACCGACGAAGCCGCGCAGCGCGTACGAAACCTACATTGCGTCGTCGTGGTGGGTGAACCGTAGGCGCGACTACTTCACCAAGCATGAGAAGAAGTGTGCGGGATGTGATGCTAGGGAAGGGATTTCGCTTCATCACAAAACCTATGCCAGGAAGGGTGCTGAGTTGGACAGCGACCTAGTGCCGGTCTGTCAGCCATGTCACACTGCAATTGACGCCTACCATAAGGCAAAACAGTCGGGCAGTCTTGCCGTGAACACGGATATCGTTCTCGCACATGTTCGGACCACAGGGGAGCCTGGTGCCCACCCATTGGAGACCCCATCGCAGCGCGAACGCCGACGTAAGAAGGCCGCATCAAAGGCTTTGTCCGGTTCCAAGCCTCGACGTAGCACGCGAGGAGAAGAGTACGACGTATATATTGCATCGGATGTGTGGGCGCAGCGGCGGCGCGAGTATTTCAAAACTCATGAGAAGAAGTGCACCGGGTGCGAAACTACTCTGGATATCACGCTGCATCACAGGACGTATGTCAGGTCCGGTGCTGGTCGCGAACTGGATTCCGACTTGACTCCGGTGTGCCGGGCTTGTCACTCAGCGATTCACTCGTACCACAAGCTGAAGCTCGGACGGTTGGAGGACGCAACGGACACCGTAATTGAGTACATCCGCGTCACAGAGCTGGCGGGCTCGTACCCTGATATCAAACAACAGCGGCGCGTGCGGAACAAGAAGCGCAACAGCAAGACTCGGATCGCTACGGCGAAGAAGGGCTGAACTCCACAGTATCTTTCGTACGGACGAGTGAGGCTTCGCTTCGCACTTTTGGCTTGCACGCCCGTAAGCGCCTGTGGGTAGACTGCTGTGCGACTTCCGCCTGTCGGGCAGCGATCGCGTAGACCTACGCAGCGGGCTCCACCAGCGCCGAAGAAGCTTTCCCGCCTCAGTGACAGCGTTGCGCGGTGCTGGTCACTCCCTGAGCAGTGGTCTGCGCTGTTGTCCAGCAAGGTCGTACACGCCTGGCTGGGACTGGCGGTACGGCGCCGTCACCGCTGTGCCTGCCGTAGCTCGTGACCTCGACTACGACCGGGGTGGGTTCGAATACTGTTTCTATTCTGTTATTCCAGCACCACCCGAGATTGCCGACGCAGCGCCACGCCGAAGGAATGTGCTGGCATGTATGTGCCCGCCATGAGCCCCATCACGGACACTGCCGTGCTATCGGTGCCCCAATTTCGGTGTGTGGTTCGCCGATTGGTGCCCGCTGCAGCGATAGGTAAAATCGAAGGATCTAAAATCGAGAACCTTCGTCCAGGCTCTATGGAATAGCTCACTCGGCATGTGGCACTCGCACCACGATAATGCCTGCGACGTTTTCGGGCATGTTCATTGCGAGGCGGTCCTGATCGTAGCCCCCGCTCATGATACCGAGGACATACGGAGGCGGCGCTTGCAGCAGAGGTTCGAGCGTGTGCGCGAAGTACCTAAGACCCCAGTGTCCAATGTCGTCGGGGAAATCACCGAAGACCGAGCCAAGTCGGTCATGGTCCTCATTGTGGTTCCTTGTGAGACTAGTTGATACTGCGGCGAACTGGTTGTTGCGAGCCCTCAACACTAAGTCGATCATAGAACGAGTGACTGCTCGCGTTCCGTCCTGTTGGGTTCGTAGGAAGTCAGACAGCTCAGGCGGGAGCTGATTTCTGAGCGCGGGGCGGAGCGGTACGCTGGCCGGGGAGCCTGTCCAGAGATCCTCCAACGCCACAGACTGCCTATAAGTCGACGTCGCGTCGTAGACGAACCGTTCGTCGGCAAGTAGTGCCGGCATCAGGGAGACGGTGCGCTTTATACAATGAATGCAGCGCACGCGCCGGTGAATGTCCGTGCAGGACTCCCACTTTCGGTAGTCGCCCGTTCCGAGGTAGAGCGCGTATACCGGCAGGAGACCCAGCGCGGCTGCAGCGGAATGAAGCGCCTCGCGTTGCGAGCTGTAGCCGAAGTCGAAGTTCCATGCGGTGTTGGTCACGGTTACTCGCTTCGCCTGAACGAGCATTCCATAAGCGCCCGTACTATCCACCCACCACCAGACCCAGTCCGCACCACTCAGAGCTTCGGCTGGTTGAGTAAACGGAACAACGTTGACTGCCCGCGCGGTGTGGGCTGTCACGATCTCGGTGATGGTCGTCTCGCCCCACCTCAGATGCGCCCGCTCGCACACCGCCATGTGTCGAACGGCTTGTATACGGGCCCATCTGAACGCTTTTGGGACGGTCGTCATGGTCACATCTTCCTGCGTCAAGCAGCACGGGGTCCGGCGCGCAATGCTCTCTGTGGTGATCGCTTGCCACTTCAACGTAGTGACAGCCCGAGACTGGGACAGGGTCAATCAGTGCCGGATGGAAGATCCGCGCTGCCTTGTAGAGTGCTGCCACCGGCGATGATGGGAAGAAAGCAGTTGGGTTGGAAAGCTGGGCAAACAGTGTTGTTGGCTTCAATTTCATCGATGGGCCGAACCGCATGGACATTTTCGCTGTCGATGCCAGTCGGGATGTCAAGACTGCGGCGAGCTGGGTAGGTTGGGCTGTCTGCGACGAGTTGGCGGCCAGCAATTCCAAGGCAGACGTGACTATCAGTCTGTCTAGGCAGCGCAAAGCCTCCGAGGCCGCGATGTGGGTAGCTTTTGCGGCAGAAGAACTTTGCTCATGCTATAGGTAGCGAACGTAATGAGTGCGGTTCCTGGGACTGATCGGCAGTCATCGGAATTTGTCTAGTTCCCGCCGAAGTATCGACCATCGCTCTGCAAGCACCTGACAAACGAGAGCGTGGTCTCACGCTGTAAGCCAGTCGCGTCGAAAGCGCTCACGATCAGTGATGGGGCAGTGGGACCATACCCATCCTGCAACGCCGGTTGCCATCGCGATCGCATGCTCGGACAAGTTCGACACGGCGGCAATCAGATCGTCTTTCGAATGGTTCTCTACGATCGCCGTCGTGCTCCTGGGAGGGACATGGCGGATGTGGATAATATCACCGATCACCTGGTAGTCGTAGTGGGCAGAAGCATTCCGGAAGATCGGCCGGATGTTCTCAGCCAGCGCCGGACATTCGGATGCCAGTGTGCTCCGAACCATGCTGAACGGAGCTCTTCCTGCGGTGCTGCGGTCGAGTACGGAGATATCGCCGCGTGCTACCTTCAGCGAGTCGAGCACGAGGTTTCCGTAGGCTCGGTAAGGACCTTCAACCAGTTTGGCACCGACATCGAGCAGATCGTCGACCCATCCTAGGCGAGTTCGGTCAGCATCGAGTATTAGTGTCAGTCGCTCGTGCTGCACGATCAATTGGCGCCAGGCAATAGAGCACGTCTCCAAGAATATGTCGAAGTCGCCAATCCAATGGGTGGTTGTGGCGGTGGCATTGTCGAACGCAGTACGAACTGCAATCGATCGGCGTTCGCGCCGCTGTGGATCGTGCATCCCTCGGGCAACAGCCGCGATCGGGATCAGCGGCCGAAGCATTACGGAGTCTCGCTTGGCTACAGTGGCTAGTTCGGGGAACACCGAGACAAGGGCGGATCCGCTCGAAGTGATGTCGATTGGATTCATGAGCTTGAGGCCAGCAACGATCGTCTCTTGTGCCAAGTCTAGCTCCGCTTGGCCGCGGCGCATTCGTTCCTGCGCGACTTCCACGGTTGGTGCGCTCAGCGTTGTGCAGAAACCAACCGCAGCAGCGCCGAAGTGTAAGACTCCACTGGTCAACACGCGGTGTGTGGAGAGGAGAGCTGGCGGAGCCGGAACGGATTTGAGTTCCGCTGCGACATCCAGCATTTCGTTAACCAACGTCAGCAGGTTCGTCCACGCGGAGATTGTCTCGGCGGCATTAGGTTCGTCGAAGTCACCCTCGCCCATGCGTTTCGGAAGTCGATCGGCCCAGTCGAGAGCGGATTCTACGGCCTTCATCTGCCAACGTCGAAAGTCCTCGGTCGCCATGCGATCGCCGCTATCGGTGAACGCCAGAGTCTGTACGTACTCGAGCCGTTCTTGGAGCCGGACCAGGTCATCCCCGTAGTGCTGTGCACGAAGGCTTGCGGCTCGATCAACAAGCTGCAAGTCAGCCCCGCATGCGGTGCACTGGTCTGTCGATCCTCTCGCAGTCCCAACAATCTGCCCGCAGCCGTCACATCCAAAGACGGTGAACCGAATTTGAAACCCGTTGGCAGGCTTAGGCTGCTGACCGGATCGTAGTTCGTTGGAGCCGCAGATTGCGCATTCGCTCAGGTTGTCGCTGGTCAGTCCGCTGCCACATGTTGCGCAGTGCTGCATTCGGTATGCCTCCGGGCAGTCTCGATTTCACAGGATGCCCGCTGTTGTTGATCTGCGCGACAGGCCTCCGATCCAGGTCGCAGTCTAGTCGCATCAACAGCTCGTTTGCGGGCAGTGTCGGCCCAGCGCTGACTACCTGAACCGAAGTCCCGACGACCACCAACGAACTGAGGATGACTCCGAACACCGCGCGGAAGACGTCGTTGAAGTGCGGCGGCGATGAGGACCGGTGTCGCGCGCGGCGCGGGAGACGCCATGCCCGCGGGATACCGCGGTGCCGGCGTGCACTATCCGAGCCCATCGAATATATTGGCGGTAGCTGGTCGAGGTCTGTTCGCCGAACAACCGCAGGAAGTGGGAAGTGGACAGACCCAGTTCCGCCGCATGGGCTGCAGCGTGATGGGACAGCGCCGGATCGAATCAGACCAGCTTCCAACGGGATTCGTGATTATTCATCCTGGATGCGGCCTCGTGGTCGAGTGATCTTCTTCCGGAACAGTTCGATGTCGTCGACATCGCGGAGCGCTACTGGGTCGGCAACGAGAACGCGGTCTGCCTCGGGCAAGTGCGAGATCCGCGCGGAGGCAACGACTGCGGATATCAGTGCTGCATCGAGCGTCCGCAATCGCTCCAGGAGCAGAGTCAGTGCTGCTACATAGTCCGAAATTGCGTGGGCGAGAACTGCCAGTGACTCGCCCGCCTGCGCTCTCCAGAATCAAGCTCAGCTCGCGGCCGTCGGTCTCGATACGGAAGTCCGAGTTCAGTTCGATGCCAGCATCGTCAGTTGCGTGGATCGTCGGGGACGTCAACTCAAGCTCCTGTGTTTCGAATCAGTGTCTGATCGAAACCTGCACTGCGGCAGTGAGACTGGAGTCTTCGAAGATCGCGGGAAGGGGTTGGAATGCTGGCGAAGCAGGGTGAGGCGTACTCGACAGCGGCCCGTTCGGATGCTGCGTGGCCGTGAAATGCGCATTCGCACCGAAGGGACAGCTGGGCCGCGCGCCAGTCAGATTGTCGGATTCAGCCGCCGGTCGAGCCACGTTTGGATGTCATGGACTGCCGCCTGTGCCATCCGGGTCGGGTGGCCTGTGAACCCGTGGGGTGAGCCGGGATAGACACGGAGATCGACATCCGCCCCGGCGGCCGACAATCGAGCAGCCATGGCCAGATTGTCGTGAAGCAGAATGTCCTCGTCTCCGACGACCATGAGGACCGGCGGCAGGCCGGACAGGTCGGCGTAGATCGGGGAGATGTCCGGGTGTGTGCGATCCGGAGCCGAGCCGGAGTAGGCGGCGAGGAAGTACTCATCGGCGATCAGACGTCCTGCCGGTGTCTGTGCACTCAGGTCGTAGGTTCCGAACTGCAGTACGGCGCCGGTGAATTCGTTGACCCCGCGATCGCGCAGGCGCAGCAGAGTCGTCATCGCGAGTGTCGAACCGGCCGAGAACCCGCCGACGGCGAGCTTCGTCGTGCCGAAGCGGTCCTGTGCGTTCTCGACGAGCCAGAGTGCGGCGGTCTCGCAATCGTCCGGAGCGGCCGGCCAGGGATGTTCGGGGGCGAGGTGATAGTCGACGCTGACAACCGCGACGTCGAGGGCGTCGGCGAGGCGGCGGTTCGTGACGTCGCTGCCGGCGGCCGAACCCATGTAGAAGCCGCCGCCGTGGAGTTCCAGGAACACGCCTTTTGGCGCGGCGTCCACCGGAGTGTGGATCCGCACCGGGACGGTGCGTCCGTTTGCGGTGGCGAGCTCCTCCGCGGGCGGCGGACTCGCGAGGGCAGGCTTGGCGGCGCCGGCCCGCATCGCGCGCAACTCCTCCGCGCCATTGGGACCTCTTCCGGCCGTGCGCTTTTCGTAGAACGAGCGTGAGTCGTCAACCAGAGGCAAGAGGCGAGGATCGATCAGATTGGCGAGTCCGAGGTCCATGGATGATCACCGTACGGATCGCCAGGCTCCTCGGCATCGCGGCCCCTTCGGCACGGCCGATTCGGCAGGTTCGCGACGGCCGGGAGTGCGGACTGACACGTCGACGGGCGAACCTCGAAGCCCATGACGCTGATTACCCGAACTGAAGACCCGACCCCACCAACGAACTGAGGGTGACCCCGAACACCGCCCGGAAGACATCGCTGAAATGCGAAGGCGACGAGAACCCGGCATCGCTCGCCGCGCGGGAGAAATCGCAGCCGCGCGATACCGCGGTGGCGGCGTGCACTATCCGAGCCCACTGGATGTATCGGCGGTAGCTGGTCGAGGTCTGTTCGCCGAACAACCTCAGGAAGTGGGAAGTCGACAGACCCAGATCCGCCGCATGGGCCGCAGCGCGATGGGCCAGCGCCGGATCGGCGCGAATCAGACCGGCCACCAACGGTATTCGTGCGTCGATCGGGCGACCGTCCGGCAGACTCGCCAATCCCAGCAAGGTTTCGACGTCGACCGCCCCGCGGGAAACCGCGTCGACCAACAATTCTTCGCGCGGGTGGCCGATTCCCATGGGCCCGTGCATATCCCGCAGACTCGCGAAATCTCGGGCGGACCGGTTCGCTGCGGGATCGAAATAGCAGAGCAGTACGCAATCGCCGAGCGCATGGACCCGATGGGTCGTCCGCGCCGGAATCACCGCGCTGCCGACAGCGATATCCGGCAGTCCGTCGGCCTGCAAAACCACCGGCGCGTCCACACCGACGACGAGCTGCGCGGTCGCGGTGGAATGGAAGTCGCCCCTCGGCGGCGGACCCAGATAGAGGCAGTGCCCGTCCCGCACCCATGCCATGGGTGTCACGACCGACCACACGTTTCTGGAAGCGCCCCACCACCCATGACTGTGACGATACGGGCGCGCCCGACACGGTGTCGTGGGCGGTGGGAGAGGCAGTTGGGAGAGGCAGTGATGGAGTCCGAACCAGATGCGTTGCGCCGATGGCACAACGGCGGCGAGATGATCGAACTGACTGTTCGCGGGGCACGGCGGCGAGTATTCGTCCGTGTCTCGGGCAGCGGGCCCGCGCTACTGCTGATGCACGGTTTTCCGGCGTCGTCGTTCGAATGGGCGGAGCTGGAACCGGAGTTGGCCCGGCGGCACACCGTCGTGGCCTTCGACTTCCTCGGCTACGGCGCGACCGAGAAACCGGCCGATCACCGGTACAGCATTTTCGAGCAGGCGGACCTGGTCGAGGCTCTCCTGGCCAAGCTCGAAATCCAGGACACGTCGGTGGTCGCTTACGACTATGGCGGGATCGTCGCCGCCGAGTTTGTGGCCCGCACCGTCAAGACATTCACGATCACGCGGTGTGTGCTCTTGAACCACGGGTTGTATGCCCGGCTGTACCGCCCGCGACCCATTCAGAAGCTGACCCTTTTACCCGGCATCGGCAAATTGCTCGCATACGCGCTCAACGAGCGACTGTTCATCCGGTCGTGGAGCGAGGTGTTCTCGGATTCGCACCCGTTGGACCCCGCCGTTGCGGCGCTGCACTACCGAGCATTGCGCGCCGGTGCTCCCGGCCGGGACATTCACCGTCGCCTGCTGCGGTACATCCCGGAACGCGCGGCGAACCGTGAGCGCCTCGAAACCGCTATGGCCACCACCGATGTCCCGCTCTCGTTCCTGTGGGGGATGCGAGATCCGGTCTCCGGCGCGGCGATCGCCACCGAACTACGGCGCGAGCGACCCGATACCGACTTGGTCGAATACGCCGACGCAGGTCATTGCCCGCACCTCGAAATTCCCGACCGCGTCGCCGCGGACATCATCGCGCGGACGGCGCCCGCTCGACCCTAACGGCGCCTGAACCACGAGACCACTTGCTACTCAGGACAATCGCTCGGTCAGCCGCACGGTGACCTCATCCCCGTCACCCTTCCCGATCTGCTGTCGAATAGCGGCGGCGACAGGAAGTTTGTGGGTGCCGTCGCCGAGCGCCATGAACGAGGAGGTGAATGCGACACCGTCCACCGTCCCTTTCACTTTGACCAACCCTCGGGTCCCGAATATGCGGGCCGAGTCGGGGAGTTGCACACACGTCCACGTGTCGCCCGCTCGAACCTTTCCGAGGACGGCGTTGAAGGTGATGTCGAGTGGTCCGGGTGCGGTGGTCATGATGCTCCTGTCGAGTTCGGCTCAGATGAACAGTCCGAGTACCGCGCCGCTGATGACGAGCTTGAGGATCCAGTCGGACATGTGAACGAGCGCGGTCGGGATGGGAACGTTCTCGTGGACGACGGCGCCGCTGAGGATGGTCACCGGCAGGACCGCGACCAGGGCGCCCAGCGCGGCCCCGGACCCGACGCCGTGCCGGTCACCGGCGATGAGCAACGCCGCGAGTACCGCGGCCGCGGCGAGCCCGCGCAGCAGGCCGAACGCGATCTGCGCCGGCATCGCGATTCCGGGCCGTGGAGTGCTCGTTCGCGAGATCAGCGCGGCCACGGGTGGTGCCGCGTACAGCATCGCGCTGACCAGGAACGAGACGATCGCTGCGGTTACCACGCCGGCTACGACGTTCATGGCGGCACTCCTTAGTACTGGATAGTACTAAAATAGAATTCCTTCTGAGTACTGTCAAGTACTAAAATGCCCGTCATGAGCAGTGCACGCCGTGGCCGGCCGTCCGGAAAATCCGGCACCGAACTATTGGCCGTGGCCCGTGAGGTGTTCCTGGAATTCGGGTTCGCGGGCGCGTCGATGGACGAGATCGCTTCCCGTGCAGGTATTTCCAAGGCATCGCTCTACCGCGAGCACCCGTCCAAGGCCGGGCTGTTCGCCGCGGTCGTCCAGGACTGGGCGGCCGCCGGCCGTCACGCGATGCGACCCGCGCTGACCGCGCTGGAGTCCGCCGAGGACATCCGCGCGGGCCTGCTCGCCTGGGCGCGAACGCTGCTGGCGGGCGTGCTCTCGCCGGTGGTGGTCGAAATGCGCCGCCTGGTCACCGCAGAGGCCGCCCGCAGACCCGAGATCGGGCAGACCTATCTGCACGAGAGCTGGGGCAGGAACCTCACCGACCTCGCGGCGACGCTACGTGCACTGAACGCGCGCGGAAAGCTGCGGATCTCCGACCCCGGGACGGCAGCGGAACAGCTCACCTGGCTGGTCGTGGGAGCGCCCTTGAACGCCCGGATCCTCGATGCCGATGCCCCGCCCGCCGACACGGCCGACGCCGCGATCGATCTCTTTCTGGCCGCCTACGGTCCGGTTGAGCCACGCCGGAGCTCGTGAAGTCCTGTCGGCACAACGTCTTCCGGCCGACCGGAGTCAAGCCCCCGAACCCGACTCGATTCCGTGAGAGCGCGTGCCGTCGGTGACGAAGGGCGAGCGCTCGAGCCAGGCGCAGCGCCGCGTACTGTGCGACACGGGCGCGGTCTTCGAACACGCGGACGTGTCCACACATCGTGCGCGTGACAGCGCCGTGAGCGGTCGGAGGCCCAGTTGGAGCGTGAGATCACCGCGCCGGTCGACCTCTGTCGACTCGACGGCGGCCTGAACCCGGCGGCAGTCGGGTGGACGCGGCAGCCGTTGCACCGGGCCAACCTGCGGGGCTGGGGGCGGTGCAAACGGTGGGAGTACTGGGGGATCGTCACGCCGAGCCACATCATCGGCATTGTCGTGTCCTCGCTGGATTACGCGGGGGTGCACGGGATTTACGTGCTGGACCGGGAGACCGGCGAGGAGACCGTGCGGGACGCGGTGGTGCCGCTGGCCCGGGGCACGGTGCTGGCCGAACGCAGTGGCGTGGGGGTGACGTCCGCGCGCGGTGGCGGGGTCGAGATCGAACTGCGGGAGGACGAGGCGGGCAGCGCCATCGAAGCGAGGGCCCGCGGCGTGCGGGTCTCGGTGTGGGTGCCGCGGCCGGCCGGTCACGAGTCGCTGGGTGTGGTGGTGCCGTGGAGCGAGCGGCGTTTCCAGTACACCGTCAAGGATGTCGGGCGGCCCGCGTCCGGGTCGCTGACCCTCGGGTCGGAGGTGTATCCGATCGAGGAGGCTTTCGCGGTGCTCGACCACGGCCGCGGGAAGTGGCCGTACTCGATGACGTGGAACTGGGCGGCGGGCTGGCGGCCCGGATTGGGAATCCAGTTCGGCGGCAAGTGGACCGGGGGGACGGGCAGCACCGAGAACGCGATCATGGTCGACGGTCGCGTCCAGAAGATCGGTGAGGAGCTGCGCTGGGAGTACGACACCTCGAACTGGCTGGCGCCGTGGTCGATCACGGGGGAGCGGGTCGAGGTGGAGTTCCGGCCGTTCCACGAGCGGGTCGCGACGTCGAACCTGATCGTTGTCGCGGGCGAGACGCACCAGTGCTTCGGCCATTTCGCCGGCCGGGTGCGCGCGGACGCCGGGTGGCTGGATCTATCCGATGTCGTCGGCTGGGCGGAGGAAGCGCGCAACCGCTGGTGATCGGGTGCTGCTGGATCGGTACCGATGCATCAGTCACGATTATCGTTGCGCACCAGCATCATTGCGTGCTGCGGTCTTCGCGCTACCTATCGAACTCCGAACGCCTGGAGGTGCGGTGGCGTCTGCCTCCGGCCGCAGACTGCCGAGCCTGGGGTGCGGTTCGCCGTGACAGCGAGCATGATCGTCGTGGGGACGGCTCGACGGTCGAATCCGGCCCCGGGGGAGATGTCTATATGGTCGTGAGGAATTCTCGGACAGCGGCTCTGGGAACGCCGGTCGGAGTGCGACAGCTGTTGCGCGAGCTTCCGGTACTCAAAGGCGAAGCGCCACCGTTCGATACGTCCGCCGCTCCCGCCGACCCGGCGGAGCTGTTCGTCGAATGGCTCAGGACCGCAATTGAATCCGGTGTAGCCGAGCCGCACGCGATGACCCTGTCCACGGTGACCGAGCAGGGTTCACCCTCGGCCCGTGTGCTGATCCTGAAGGATCTCGACGGCGCGGGCTGGCATTTCGCGGTGCATGGCGAGAGCCGCAAGGGCCGCGAACTCGCCGCGAGTCCGGTGGCGTCCCTGACCTTCTACTGGCCACAGCTGGTGCGGCAGGTCCGGGTGTCGGGGCCGGTGGTGGCCGACGGCAGGGATGTCGCGGAGGCGGATTTCCGGGCGCGGCCGATCGGCTCCCGGGCGATGGCGCTGACCGGACGGCAGAGCGGGCCGATGACCGATCCGAGTGAACTGGACAACGCACTCGCCGTCGCCGCGCTAGCTCTCGCGGGTTCGCCCGGTCATGTTCCCGCGCAGTGGATCTCGTACGCGTTGCAGGCGACCGAGGTGGAGTTCTGGCAGGGTGATCCCGCGCGCCGTCACCATCGCCTGTCCTATCGCCTCGTGGATGGCGTGTGGTCGCGAGAGCGGCTGTGGCCCTGAGTTACAGCCCGCCGGCGGCGGTGGCGAGGATGTACACCCACGCCTTGCGGCCGGACCGCAGCGGCAGCAGCACCCGCGTATAGTCCGCGACCTCGTAGGCATCGGCGGCCGCGAGGTCCGCTTCCGACACCGCGAACACGGTTCCCGCGACCCCGGGAGAGTCGGGTGCGGGCAACAGGATCGGATGCACGTCGCTGCCGCTGGTGGCGATGACCGCGGGGTCGGTGATGACGAGTTCGCCGAGCTCGTACCCGACGATCTCGTCGGACTGCCCGTCGAGTTCGCGCCCGAAGATCGTGCGCTGGACCTCGGGCAGCCGCAGGGTTCCGTAGGAGAACAGGAAGATGTCGGTCATGGCTGCCACTCATACACCGCCGACGCGACCGGGCCGATCGAGGGGTCAGCGAGCGGGAAAACGGTCCGACACTATCGCCACCGTCGTCATGACACCGCGGTCGTGACCATCGCGATCAGAACGGCGACCAGGAGGGCCGGGTAGCCGATCTCGTGCAAACGATCTGGGATCTCGAGCGGCGAGCGCTCGACCACCACATGTGTCGGCAGCGCGCCGAGCCAGGAGTGCCTCGGCTTGCGTGCCTGTAGGTCTATATGCGCATCTAGGCATCGAATCCGGGTGGGTTCAAACCCGCCCACTGCGGAGCACGAACACCGCCGTCCGCTCAGTACGCCGCACGATCCCGCCAGCCATTGAACAGGCGATTTGCACCGTTGACAGCCCCGCTACCCGATGGTCTCATTAGTGATAGCAGGGAGTTTGCCATGAGATCTTCCGACGTGAATCCGATCCCCACGCACTCCTGCGACGTGTGCGTCGTCGGCGCCGGGATCGCGGGACTCAACGCACTGTTCGTCGCGAGCCGATATTTGAGCCGCGACCAGAAAATCATCCTGGTCGACCGGCATCCGCGAGCCGGTGGGATGTGGGTCGACGCCTACCCGTACGTCCGGCTGCATCAGCCGCATCCGCTGTTCACCGCAGGGGATATCAAGTGGACTCTCCACGAGGATCGGTCCTACCTGGCCAGCAGGAGCGAGGTTCTGGACCATCTCGCGTACTGCGTCGATGTCATCAGGCAGCGGGTGCGCGTCGAGGAGTTCTTCGGGTGTGACTACCTGTCGCACGAGGAGACCGGGGACGGCGTGCGGGTCAGCTGCACCGGGCCCGACGGGCTGCCGCTGGAGATCAGGGCCACCAAGCTGATCAAGGCCTTCGGGGTGAATGTCGCGCCGATGGACCCGTTGACCGTGTCGAGCGAAAAGGTGCGGTCGGTGTCGCCCAACTATTGCGACGTGCGCGCCGGCGAGATCGCGGACAGCGATACGCCCGTCTGGATCATCGGTGGCGGCAAGACCGCCATGGACACGGCGGCCGCGCTGATCGCGGCCTGTCCCACCCGGGACGTCAACCTGATCGCCGGGCCCGGGACAGCGTTCGTGAATCGAGATCGCGTCGTGCCGCCGGGCGCACGCCGATGGTGGGGCGGGGTCATGCCGAACCGCGTATTCATGGACATCGCAAGGCAATTCGACGGCACCAACGAAGCCGAGGTTCAAGACTGGCTCCTGGCTCACGTCGGGCTGTCGGTGACCCCGCAGGCGGACAACTTCTTCGCCGGAATGCTGTCGGAAGCGGAACAGCGGGCTATCCGCGCGGGGCTGCACACGGTGGTCATGGGGCACCTGCGGGACGCGGTCGACAGTGCGAACGGCGTCGAGCTCGAGTTCCGCAACGGCGACACCGTCACGACTCCGCCGGGTAGCTGGATCGTGAACTGCACCGGTTATCTACTGCACACCGATACCCCTTACGAACCGTACGTGTCGCCGAGCGGATCCGTGCTCTCGATTCAAACGCGTTCGGCGACTTTCGGATTCCTCTCCTTCGGCGGATACTTCTTGACCCACTTGATGTTCCGGGACAAGCTCCGCGAAGTGCCGCTGTACGCGGTCGACGCGGACGAGATGCGGGCCAGGACCCGCACCGCGGCGCCGCTCGCGTACGCCGCCCTGGCGCTGCACCTGCACAATCTGAGCCTGATCTACGACGCGCTCGGTGCGTCCGTGTTCCTGCGGTGCGGGCTCGATTTCGACCGGTGGTACCCGATGCACCGGCGCATGGCCGACACGGCGCACTTCGTACGGACGCATCGGCGCGACCGCGAACACAACCGGCGGACTCTCGAAACGATGGGCGAGCGCTTCGGCGTGCCCTGCGGGCCGGTCGTCTGACCCGGCCGGTCGACGGACGTTCGAGTGCGCGACTCCGCCAAGGCTGTTCGACGAGAACTCAGAGCTGCGTTTTCCCGGACCCGCTGAGTATGAACAACGGCATCAGCAAAGCCCCGAGAGCACTGTTCCCCGTGCACTGGGCCGAGGCGGTGAATTGAAATGTCAACGCTTCAACTTGCGATCCGGATCTGTTCATTCGCGGATCACGCGGAGATCATCTCGATACTATGGGCTCGTTTTCGGCGCTGGACGCACGACCAGTCCGGCTGTCGAACCGCTCCATCAGCAGGAACTCCAACGTCGCAAGGGTCTGCCAGATATGCAGCAAGCACACAACTCCACCGCCCTCGGTCCGAACATGGGTCGCCGCGAACTGCTGGCCGGTGCGGCCGGGGTCGCCGGGCTGGTGGCGGGAGCGTCACTACTGGGTCTGAGTCCCGCGCAGGCGGTGCCGGTCGCGGCCGGTGTCACCAAGTTTCCGCTACCGGGGCCGGGCAGTGCCCGGATTCTGGTCACCGGGGACGCGGGCACCGGGTCCTCCACCCAGCTCGCGGTCGCCAACGCCGCTCGCGAATTCCATGCGCGCGAACCATTTTCGATGGCGGTCGGACTCGGCGACAACATCTACGACAGCGGGCCCAACGACGATCAGGACGTTCAGTTCGCGACGAAGTTCGAAAACCCCAACGCGGGACTGGATTTCCCGTGGGCCATGGCGCTCGGTAACCACGACACCAGTTCGGTGTTCCCCGGCGACGGGAGTTGGCTGGCGCGCGGCAACTTCGAGGTCGCCTACCACGCGTTCTCGCCGCGCTGGTGGATGCCGAGCCGCTATTACACGCTGCGCATAGATCCCGTCGTGGAGTTCTTCGTCCTGGACCTCACCCCGCTCGCGGCCATCATTCCGCCGGTGCTGGACCCGCAGTTCAACGTCGACGGCCCGTACATGAACGCCCAGCGCGCCTGGCTCGACGGGGCGCTGGCCGCGTCGACCGCCAAGTGGAAGATCGTCTGCACCCACCACCCCTACCTCAGCAATGGCGGGCACGGGAACGCGGGCAGCTACGACGGCTTGCCCGCGCCGTTCTCCGGCGCCGCGGTCAAGACGTTCTTCGAGCAGCACGTCGTCGGCAAGGTCAACTTCATCCTGTCCGGCCACGACCATTCGCTCCAGGTGCTCGAGCCGACCACCGCTACCAAGGGCACCCGCCAGATCGTCTCGGGCGCGGCCGCGAAGACCTCGGGTGCGGGCGGCAGCGGCAGCAGCGGCAGCGGCGCGCGCAATCGCACCAAGGCGCTGTACGAGAGCCAGGACAAACTCGGGTTCATGGTGCTGGACCTCACCCCGAGCGCCGCGAATCTTCGTGTGGTGACGGTGGATCCGGCTACCGGCCGCGGCACGCAGGTGTTCGAACAGCAGCTCGGCTGAGCCGTTGTCCCGCAACGGCTCTCACGCCGAAGCCGTTGCGGGTTGCGCGGGAACCGTCGAGTGTTCCGCCGGGTCCGGCTGCGCCGAACCGGCGAGCAGGCGTTGCCGGGCGATCTGCGCGTCGAGGGTCGCGCCGAGCAGAATCGCGAAGTTCACCAACCACATCCAGACGAGCACGACCACCGCGGCGGCCAGGGTGCCGTACAGGCGGTTGAACGACCCGACGTGCGCGACATACTGCGACAGGCCCGTCGACCCGATGATCCCGACGCCGACCGCGAACAGACTGCCCGCGGTCACCGCGCGGAAGCGCTGCCCGGTCACGTTGGGCGCCAGCCAATACAGGATCGCCAGCACCACGCTCATCGCGGCGGCCAGCGCGGGCCATCGGCACCACCGCCAGATCTCCCCGACGGTGATGCCGGTCGCGCCGAACTCACCCCACCGCGTGATGAACCCGTTGGTCAGGGCGAAACCGATGACGGCCGCGACGATCGCACCGACCACGACACCGGTCAGCACCAGCCGCAGGGTGAGTGTCGATCGCGCCGAGCGGCTCTCGCGCACCCCGTAGAGATCGTTCGTCGCGCGGATGAACGCCCCGAGGTAGCTCGACACGGTCCAGATCGCCGATGCGACACCCACGATGATCGCGGGCAGCGACCACGCCTGTGCGGCCTGCAGCTTCTCCAGCGACTCCGTCAGGGCCGTCTGGGCCTCGTCGGGCCCGAGGTGTCCGGGCACCGACGCCAGGTTCCCGGACGCGGTTCCGAGCATCCCCAGGATGACCACCGCGATCAGGACCGCGGGGAACAACGCGAGCATGCTGTAGAAGGTCAGGCTCGCCGCCCAGTCCGACAGGCGGTCGGACCACGCAGCTCGCAGGGTGTACACCGCCAGCCGGAACCGTGTGCCGCGAAGTAGCCGGAACCACAGCCGTTGTCGTCGATCGTCGACAATCATTGTTCACATTTACCCCGGACGAGGGTCGCAAAACGTCTTCGCCGCGTGCTGCGGCGCAAGGCACATTCGGGCCGCGCTTCGCCCGCGCGAACTCTGTGTCGCTGTCCACGGACGATCCGATGATCGAATCGCGGTCGCGGGCAATGCGGTGTCGCGGAGTGATTGCTGGATGGTGTGGAATGTCGGCGGGCTACACCGGCGCGCACCTCCGGAATTCCCGGTCGCCGACACCGGTGCATCCCTGTCACTCGAGAACCGTCCCGAAATCCGCTGTGTCCGTGCTCTACGAACCCGGCTACACGGTCGCCGTCGTGAGGGGGCGTGGCCGCTCGCGGGAACCGGTCGTGCGCCGCATGCGGGTAGGGTCCCCACAGCGTCGGCCGCCCGGGCGGCGCCCCAGGGATTGGCGGATGAGGGCGGCGTGCTGTACCTCTTGCCTGACCAGCCTCGGCACGAGAAGAGCAGCCAATGAGCACACCCGCGACACCCGCGAACCGAATTCGGCGTTGGAGGGTGCAGTCGTGGTTCGGGCTGGTGCTGCTGGCGATGGTGTTGGTCGTGGGCACCGGCGCGGCGTTGTCGGCTGTCGCCACCTCGCACACCGCGCGGGTATCGGACCGGCTCAACAAGCAGATCCAGCCGGCGGTCACCGAGGCCTATCGACTCCAGGGCGCGCTGGTGAATCAGCAGACCGGGGTCCGCGGCTACATTCTGGGCGCGGACCCGACCTTCCTCGAGCCCTTCACCCTCGGCACCCAGGAGCAGACGCGGGCGACCGAGCGACTGCGAAACCTGTTGCGGGACAAACCGGATCTGCTCGCCGACCTCGACGCCGTGGAACGATCCGCGACCACCTGGCGGCGTGACTACGCCGAACCCCGTGTCGCCGCGGTGACACCCGGGACGCCGCGGCCGGTCAACATCGCGATCATCAACCAGGGCCAAGCGGCGTTCGACAAACTGCGCGCCGACTTCGCCACCCAGAACACCCATCTCGCCGCCACCGCGCAGGCCGATCGCGCCGAGCTGTTGCACAAGCGCGGCCAGCGCGACGCCGCGCTCGCCGGGATGCTCGTCGCCTTCCTGATCACCGCGGTGATGCTGACGATCCTGGTGCGGAGGCTGGTGGTGCGCCCGCTGACCGCGCTGGAAAAGGCGTCGCGCCGGGTCGCCGACGGCGACTTCGGTCATCGGATCTCCGTGCAGGGGCCCGCGGAGGTGTCGAACGTGGCCGGGGCGGTGGAATCCATGCGCGAGCGCATCGTCACCGAGCTCGAATCCGCGCGGGTGAAGGAACTCGTGCTGGCGGGCCAGGCCGCCGACCTGGACGCGCAGGCGGCGGAGTTGCGGCGCTCCAACGTCGAACTCGAGCAGTTCGCGTACGTCGCCTCCCACGACCTACAGGAGCCGCTGCGCAAGGTCGCCTCGTTCTGCCAGCTGCTGGAGAAGCGGTACGGCGACCAGCTCGATGATCGGGCCAGGCAGTACATCGGTTTCGCGGTCGACGGCGCGAAGCGGATGCAGGTGCTGATCAACGATCTGCTCACCTTCTCCCGCGTCGGACGCGTGAACGAGCACATGGTGCCGACCGAGCTGGACCGCGCCCTGGACAAGGCCCTCGCGAACGTCTCGACCGCCGCCGACGAGGCCGGGGTACACCTGCACCGTCCCGAGCGGCTGCCCGAACTGGTCGGCGACCCGACCCTGCTGATCATGCTGTGGCAGAACCTGCTCACGAACGCCATCAAGTTCCGCCGGCCCGACCGGGAACCCACGATAACGATCGAGTGCGAACCCGAAACGGAAGACGCCCCCGGCTGGCGGGTGCGCTTCTCCGACAACGGAATCGGCATCGCCCCCGAGTTCGCGGACAAGGTGTTCGTGATCTTCCAGCGGCTGCACAGCCGGGAGGAGTACTCCGGCACCGGCATCGGGTTGTCGCTGTGCCGCAAGATCGTGGAGTTCCACGGCGGGAAGATGTGGATCGATACCGACTACACCGACGGCACGCGGTTCGTGTTCACCCTCGCCGCGCCGGATCGGCCGCAGCCGGTCGGTGCGGCGGATGGCGAAGCTCGATCCTGAGGCACCTGCTATCGCGGGCACCCCTCGAGGGTGATGTGCTCGAGCTCGGTGGTGAGCCGGGAGATGTCGCCGTTGTCGCCGAACACCGCCCGCTGCCGTCGTGCACCGTTTCCGGTGCGCAGGACCGTGTGCAAGGCCTCGTGGACGAATGCCTGTGCGCCAAGGACTTCCAGGGCGGGGCTCACGTGTTCGATCAGGCCGGACACGAGCGAGCGAGCGGAGGTGACATGTCGGGTGCGGGGGTCGAGTCCCACGCCGTCGAGGCCGTAGCGCGCGGCGTTCCAATACGCGGCACGGAGCACCTCGGCGGACACCTCCGGCACCCCGCGGCCCGCATCCAGATCGGCGAGGGCGGTCATGACCGACGCTCGAATCAGGGTGGCCAGCAGCGTCGATTCGGTGACGGTGGCGGGGACGTCGCTGATCCGTACCTCGATCGTGGGGTAGGTCTCGGACGGGCGAATATCCCAATACACCATCTTCCTGTCGAGAATGCTGCCGCTGGTGACCATCAGATCCACCATGGCGTCGTAGTCGGCGACCGATTCGAAATACGGTGGGGGACCCGCGCTGGGCCAGCGATGCCACAGGACGCTGCGCCAGCTCGCGTACCCCGTGTCGGCGCCGCGATAGATCGAGGAGTTGGCGGTCAAGGCCAGGAACACCGGCAGCCACGGGCGCAGCTGGTTGCTGACCCGCAGCGCGGTCTCGCGGTCCGGCACGCCCGCGTGGACGTGGCAGCCGCACAGTCCCTGCTCGCGGGCGAGCATTCCGAACCGGTCGGCGATGCGCTGATATCGCGGGGTGTCGGTGACGGGAAACCGGTCCGGGATGCTCGGTGGCACCGCCACGGCGAGCAACCGCGCGTCGTTCTGCTTCGCGCATTCGGCGACCGCGCGACGCAGCGAACCCAGTTCCGCGAGCAGTTCGGACGTGCTCGTGTGGATGCCGGTGCTGATTTCCACTTGGCAACTGGTCAATTCGAGCTGCAACTCGACCCCGGATTCCTTCGCGGTGCGGGCGACGTCGGTGTTCTTGGCGACCGGCGCGCCCGTGGCCGGGTCGGTCAGCAGGAACTCCTCTTCGACGCCGACGGTCACCGTTTCCATGGTCGTCATCGGGACGCCTCCCCTCGGAGTTCGCCGATCGCGGTCGCGACCCGTTTCAGGTCCGTCACGAAATCCTCGAAGGCCGCGGCGCGGTCGGTGGCGCGCAGGACGGCGGAGGGATGGACCGTGGCGATCACCGAGAACCCGTCGTGGTCCAGGAGCCGGCCGCGGACGACGGTCACCTTGAACGAGGGCCCGAGGACGGCGTGCGCGGCCACCGCTCCCAGGCACACCACCAGTGTCGGGCGAACGGCCTCGAGTTCGGCGTCGAACCAGGCCGAGCACGCCACGATTTCGGTCCGGCCGGGCTGCTGATGAATACGCCGCTTCCCGCGTTCGACGAATTTGAAGTGTTTGACCACGTTCGTCAGGTAGAGCCGGTCGCGGTCTATCCCGGCCTCGGCCAATGCCCGGTCCAGCAGCCGTCCGGCGGGCCCGACGAACGGATGCCCCGCCACGTCTTCCTGATCGCCGGGCTGCTCGCCGACCATGACGACCTCGGCCGAGGACGGGCCCTCGCCGAAGACGGTCTGCGTCGCGGGCCCGTAGAGATCGCAGCCCCGGCAGCGGCGGGCCGCCGTGCGCAAGGCCGCCACGTCGGCATCGGCCGGGACGAACGGGGCTGCACCCGGTGCCTTCATCGCGATCTCCTTACGACTCGTTGTCGTGGTGAGTACCGGTGAACTACCCGCTATCCGCTCGGGTCAAGCGCTCGGCTCCCGCGGCGATTCGTCCCCGCGTCCCGGGCAGCCCGCGGTGCGGGCTGCGGCGCCGGGCCCCGATATGGACCGACCTGCGCGCGGTGGTTCGACTTCGACGCCGGGGGTAGAGCCCCTGCGTGAACCGGTGCCTCGACGCCGGCGCGGCACGGTCTCGCAGCAGTCGTTCCTCCGCTGGACGGAGCAGTCATGAAACAGCGCAAATCGGGACGGGTCGAAGCGGACGGCGCGAAGGTCCTCGCCGGGCGTCTGGGGCAACCGTGGGGCGACCGAACGCCCTATGCCCGCGGAGCCCAGTGGCCCGTGCGGGTCGACCTGCAACTCGCCGACGGTGTCGGTGTCGAGGACGTGGAGCGCTGGGTCCCGTCCGCGTCGGTGCTGCATTCCAACGGCGATGCCTTCGATATCGCCGTGCGCGGGGACCGCATCGTGGGAGTGCGCGGGCGCGGCCACGATCGTGTCAATCGCGGCCGGCTCGATCCGAAGGACCTGCTCGGGTGGCAGGCAACCGCGTCGCCGGACCGGCTCAGCACACCGCTGCTTCGCGCGGACGGCCGCCTGGTCCCCGTGGACTGGGACACCGCCATGGACCGAATCGTCAGCCGCACAAGGGAATTACTGAGCGGGCCCGGGCCGGACGCGATCGGCTTCTATACCAGCGGGCAGCTGTTCCTCGAGGAGTACTACACGCTCGCGACCATCGCCCGCGGCGGGATCGGCACCAATCATCTGGACGGAAACACCAGGCTGTGCACCGCCACCGCGGGTGAGAGCCTCGAGGAGTCGTTCGGCTGCGACGGCCAGCCCGTCTGCGGCATAGATGCCGAGACCTTGCGCCGGGCGGCTCACATGCTGGGCACCGCCGAGTATCTGGTCTCCACCGTGCTGCAGGGGTTCTACCAGTCGCACCAGGCCACGGCCGCGGCGGTGCAGGTCGACAACATTCACCTGCTGCGGGGAATGCTCGGCGCACCCGGTCGCGGGGTGCTGCAGATGAACGGCCAGCCGACCGCGCAGAACACCCGTGAGTGCGGCGCGAACGGGGATCTGCCCGGGTTCCGTAACTGGGCCAATCGGGCGCATATCGAGGAACTCGCGCGGTTGTGGAACGTCGATCCCGACACGCTCGACCACGACGGTCCGCCGACGGACGCGATGAAGATGATCCGGCTGGCCGAGACGGGGCAGCTGCGCATGCTCTGGGTGTCCGCCACCAATCCCGCTGTGTCGCTGCCGGACCTGGCGCGCATCCGCCGAATCCTGGGCGCTGACAGCCTGTTTCTCATCGTTCAGGACATCTTTCCCACGGAGACCACGGAACTGGCCGATGTCGTCCTACCAGCAGCGGCTTGGGGCGAGAAGACGGGGGCCTTCACCAATGCCGATCGCACGGTGCATCTGTCCGAGCGCGCGGTGTCGCCGCCGGGAGCGGCGCGCTCGGATCTCGCGATCTTCCTGGATTTCGCGCGCCGGCTGGATCTGCGCGACCGTGACGGTTCGCCGCTGCCGCCGTGGACCGATGAAGAGGGCGCCTTCGCGGCGTGGCAGCGATGCAGCGCCGGCCGCCCGTGCGACTACACCGGTTTGAGCTATGCCGCGCTGCGGCAGCAAGGAATCCAATGGCCCTGTGCGACAGGAAATTCCGTCGGTGTCGAGCGACTGTATCGAGACGGCCGCTTCTTCGCGGATCCGGACACCTGCGAGACCTTCGGCAAGGACCTGTGCACCGGCGACCCGATCGGCGAGGACGAATACCGCGCCTGGAATCCGGACGGCCGCGCCATGCTCAAACCGGCTCCCTATCTCGAGCCGGCCGAAGCGCCCTCGCCGCACTATCCGCTGGCACTGATCACCGGCCGCACCATCTATCACTTTCACACGCGAACCAAGACCGGGCGCGTACCGCGGCTGCGGGAAGCGGCGCCGGAGGTATGGGTCGAAATCTCCGAGGTCGATGCCGGCGCCTACCGGATCCGCGACGGGGACCGCGTGCGCGTCAAGACACGGCGCGGCAGCGTCGAGGCCCGAGCTCGGCTCACCGCCATCCGGCCGGGAGTCGTCTTCATCCCGTTCCACTACGGCTATTGGGACGCGGGGGATCGCGCGCATACCCGCGCGGCCAACGAACTCACTCCGACCGAGTGGGACCCGGTCTCCAAACAACCCCTGTTCAAGTCCGGTGCCGCTCGCCTGACGAAAATCACCGAATGAAGCGATGCGCGGCGGCGTAGAGGGTCTGGCGGTGACGCGGGGTCGTGCGCGTCAGCGGGCGGTATCCGGGGACACCAGCATCGCCGGATCGAGTTTCAATACTTCCCACACCCGCCGCACGACCGGTTGCGGGTTGATCATTCGCAACCGAGGGCGATTCGCTGTGCCGGGAGCGCCCCCAGCTTCGGCGAGTACGGTCGCGCCGCGCGCGCCCAGGAACGACAGCTCGCTCACATCGAGGTCCAGCCCGTCCGGCGCCAGCGCGTCGAGGACCTCCGCGAGCGTGTCGGTGTCGTAGGCGTCGATCTCGCCGTCCAGGATCCGCCGGCCCGCATCCCAGTACAGGCCGAACTGGGACACCGTGGTGGGTGGTCCGTATCGGAGCGGGTGCACGGCCATCACCGACTGGACGCCCCGGCCCAGGTCGCCGACGTCGTAGGCGCACATGGGTGCCAGGGGGTTGCCCGCGGCGATCCACGCGTCCGCGGCGTGCTCCCACCGGACGTGTCCGGCACGCCTGGCCGGGTCGGAGATCAGCGCGGTCACATCGGCGAAGACGCGGAGCCCGCGAAAGCCGTCGGTGACCGCCTGCGCGACCTGACCGGAGTACCGCGCCAGTTGGGCGCGGGCGTCGATCGGGCCGGAGAGCTCGTAGACGTCCGCGATACCGAGGTTGACGATGCTCGCGGCCAGGGCCGCGTCTCGGGCGGCGACGGTGGCGATCAGCCCTGCGGCCCGGTCGGTGTCCGCGGTGACGATGAGCAGCCGTTGCCCGGCTTCGGCGCCCGCGATCAGCCACTGCACGGCCGCGGTATCGCGCTCGGCTTTGGAGGAGTACGCCCAGCACAGATGGTCGGTGCAGCCAGGCGCCCGGGCGTCGAGCACGGTCCCCGCGGACCGCGGCGTGGGCCCGGGCCGTGGATGGGAGGTGAAGGGCTCCAGCTCCATTCGCTACTTCTCCCCGTTTGTGGCGGTGTCGGAGATTTCGCTCCACACGACTTTGCCGTTCGGTCCCGCGCGGGTGCCCCAGCGCCTGCTGAGCGCGTCGACGAGCACCATGCCGCGCCCGCCCGGTCGCGTGTGGTCGGCCGAGCCGAGCAGGGGCTGCTCGCGGCTCAGATCTTCGACGGTGATCGTGAACTCCGACCCGGACTGTGCGAGCGCCACCCGAAACGCGGTGCGCGCGTGCACAACCGCGTTCGCTGCGAGCTCGGACACCACCAGGGCGGCATCGTCCAGGATCTGCCCGTGCCTGCCCCGGGAGCGGAGCCGGTCGACTACGAATCGGCGCGCGGCCGTCACCGCGGTCGGAACCGGGAGGTAGATCTCGGTGTCCGCCTCGCTGCTCGCGCGGTGCCCACCGGCGCCGTTGCGCAGGTAGCCGCGTGGCGCAAGCACCTGCGAGTGATGTCCGCACACCTCCTGGACGTGTGTGAGTTCATCAGCGGCGGTGAGTATTTCGGCAGGATACGCGCAATACAGGGAGAAACTTCGGGTGTGGGCGAGCTCGTTCCACAGGACTTCGAGCGCGAGCGCTTCGGTGACCCGCCCCTCGGCCCACAGCGGGATCATCATCTCGCCGAAGGCCAGCACCGGCCGGCCGCTCTCGCGCAGCGCGCCGAACCGGGCATCGATCATGTCCTGGAACTTCTTCCGGTTCGGCGCTCCGGCCACCATCACGTGCCCCAGCGCCTCGGCGGCGTCCAGATACGCGTAGCGGTCGGCGGCCGCCGCTGCGGGCAGGTCGATGCCGTGTTCGTGCAGCCGGTGTGCCCAAGCGGCCCGATGCGGGCCGGTCGCGATGATCACGACCGCCGCGTCGTCGGCCAGTCCGTTGGCCAGGAAGGAGCCGACGTCGTCGATGAGGTCCTGCTCGGCATCGTAGACATTCACTACATGATTGCGGGGTCCGGCGGCACTCTCGACGAGCTGCATGGGGCGACAATACGTGGACGTTTGCCGAAAGCCCGGTATCTGCGATTCAGCGATCCGACTCGGGCCCCTGCCTCGCGGCCGGAAATCATGTTTGCCCGGAGTGATCCGGGTAATGACGTCACTGACCCGACAGCGAAGGAGCGATGTGATGACCCGTCCCGGACCCCACGACCACTCGCCCGACGGCATTCCCGATCAGGCTCGGACCACGAGAAGTCACGCCGGTGAGAGCATCGAGGACGGCTACAACATCCCCGGCATCCTGCTCTGGATGCTGGGAATCGCGGCGCTCGGCGCGACGCTCACGGCGGCCGCGTACGGGTTCATGGGCTGGGCGCTGATCGGCGCCATCGTGTGCGCGGTCGGCATCGTGGGCGGGACGATCTGGCTCCTGCTCGAGCACCGCCGGATCAAGGCCAGGGAAGGGCTTTCCCTGACGGATCAGAGGGGGCACTGACCGACGTCGTTCGTGGGGTTCCTGACCCCTGTCCACCACGCAAGCCTCAATGGCGGGGCTACTGACGGGGCGTGCGCGTGGGCATCGAGGCGGCTGCCTCGAGGATCTGGGCGGCGCGCAGGCGGGTGGTGCACGCGGCCGGGTCGCAGTCGTGGTGGGCGGTGCGGGCGTGCTGGGCCTGCGGGACGCTCATGTACGCGTCGGTGGGGAAATCGCACCGGAGTGTTCGGGGGTCCTGCGGGGCGCTGGATTCGATCATGAGTCAGCCCATTGCCTTTCATATCGCATGATCTCTGGCCAGGAACTGGTGGTGGACAGCTGTTTTCACGGGGTGGGTCGTGCGTCCGGGTGGGTGGGGCCGGCGAGCCGGAGGCGGCAGTGGGGGAGGAAGGGGTTCTGGCGGGTGAAGACCACGTGCCCGGTCGTGATCGAGATGTGCATCGTCGCGATGCGATAGCGGTAGCCGCCGCGCAGCACGATCTCGGTGTCGGTGATCTCCTCGATCGTGAGGCGCGACAGCACGATTCCCCGCGTCTGCGACAGCTCGACCACCTGCCCGCCGGGTTTCACCCAGTCCGGCAGGGCGAACCCGAGCGGCGTCGGCTCGAGTCCGTTCGGACTCGCGGCCAGCACCGCCTTCGCCTGCGCGCGGCGTCGGCAGACGGTGGTCGGGCAGTCGCGATGGGTTGCCAGTTCCGCTAGCGCGCGGCCGGTGGTCATCTCCGTGTCGGGCAGGGCATCGTGGTCGAACTGCGAAGCGACGGCGCTCATTCGGCATCTCCAGTCGGCAGGACACATCGGTGGGTGAGGATCCGGCGTCCGGGTTGCGTGTAGACGGCGCAGCCATCTGGCTTGTCGCGCTACCCGGGACGCTGCGGTCATTGCTTGTCGGAGCTGGGATTTCGGCTACCGGATACGACAAGTACACAGCAGAACTTCTTCTGCTGAAACGTTCACGGGGAAATCAACGGCGAATATGCTGAACGTTCACGCAGACCCATTTCACGCAGAACTACACCCAGGTAGCGAGGCTAACGAGATGGCCGGATCGACACTTCCCAGACGAGCGCTCGGCAGGCTGCTCCGGCAGCTTCGCCTCGAAGCCCGAAAGTCGCAATTGGCAGCGGGTTTGGCGATCGAGATGTCACCCCCCAGTATCAACCGCCTCGAAGCCGGGCGGATCGTCAGGGTCAGTACGCCGCAGTTCAACGCCCTGCTGGATCTGTACGAGGCCGGGGCGGACGATCGCGCGCAGGTGCTAGCCCTGGTGCAGGAAGCCAAGGCGGCCAAGGGTGATCCGAAGGGCGGATGGTGGCGTGCGTACTCGGACGTGGTCGGCACCCATTTCGATCACTACATGGGCCTCGAAGAAGCCTGCAATCGCTTCACGACGTTTCAGTTGACGTTGCTTCCCGGACTGCTTCAGACCCGCGAGTACCGTCGGTCCATTGCCGTGACCAGCGATCCGGACATGTCCGCGGTCGACATCGAAAGACGGATCGAGCTCGCGGCGCGCAGACAGGCCAGACTTCGGGACAACGACCACTTCACGATTGACGTCCTGCTGTCGGAATCTGTTCTCCGACACCGAGTCGGCGGCCCCCGGGTGATGGCCGAACAGCTGGAACACCTGGCCGAAGTCGGTCGTCTGCCGAACGTTTCCATCCGGGTGGTGCCCCACGATGTCGGTAGCCACCTCGGTCTGATCGCTCAATCGTTCATCCTGCTCGAGTTTCCGTCCCTGCGTGACCGCGGTGTGGTCGAGCCCCCGGTCGTCTACATCGAGGAGTGGGAGGGCGCGCTCTTCCTCGAGGACGGCAAGGCTGTGCAGCGTCATCGAAAAGCTGTCGCGGATATCAGCGGGGTAGCGTTGAGTGAGGAAGCCAGCAGGCTGGTTTTCGAAGATTTCGCGAAGGAGTACTCGACGTGAGCATGCCCCTGACCGGCGCGCATTGGTTCAAGAGCAGCTACAGCCGACCGAACGGGGAATGCGTCGAGGCCGCTCACCTCGCGGAAGGCTCTGTCGGAGTGCGGGATTCGAAGAATCCCGCCGGGCCCGCGCTGGTGTTCGACGGATCGGCGTGGGACGACTTCCTGGGTCGTGTGTGCTCGGGCGCGTTCGACCGGTAGCGATCCGCATCAGGGGATGGGGCCACCGGTCCCCACGGGCCCGCTGATCAGTCGGGCGGTTCCTGGGCGTGCTCCTCGGTGCCGAGATCGTCGGCGACCTCCCGCGTAGCCATGCCGCCCTGGTGTCCGTGGTCTTTCGGTCCGGGGGGCTCGGTTTTCGGGTCGCCGGTGCCGGGCTCGTCGGTGTTCTTCGGCTTCGCCACGAGGACGTCCTTTCGTCGGTCGCGCGGTTGCTCGAGCGTCTGGTGGGGATGGGCCGTCCGCCGGTCAGCGCCGGGTGTGCGACCCGGCGTAACCGCCGGCGTCGGTAGGCAACCGGTGGCGCCGCCGGCTACCGATACAGCGGCGCTACCCGGCGAGCCCCCGGGCAAACCGTTTCCCGACCGCGGAGGCGAGGACGCTCGCGTGAGGTGGCGTTGCGCCGGGGAACCGTCGCCGCCGACGACACGATGAGCTTCGACGAGGTGGTGTGCCGACCCGTTGCTCGTGGTCGGTTCGAGGGCGGGCCGGCGGGTATGTGATCGGTATGCCCACTCCGCTGAACCGAGCCGTGAGCACCCGGCTGCTGTACTTCTTCATCCTGGGCGATGTGCTCGGGGCCGGGGTGTACGTGCTGGTCGGGTCGGTGGCAGAGGTATCCGGAGGGGCGGTTTGGGTGCCCCTGCTGCTCGCGCTGGTGCTCGCGACGCTCAGCGCGGGTTCGTACGCGGAGCTGGCGACGAAGTATCCGCGAGCGGGCGGATCGGCGCACTACGCGACGCGGGCGCTCGGCCCGGCAGCGGGGTCGCTGGTCGGGTTCTGCATGCTCGCCGGCGGTGTGGTGTCGGTGGCGGCGCTCGCGCGCGCGTTCGCGGGCGACTATCTCCAGACCCTGGTCACGGTGCCGATGCTGGCGGTGGTGGTCGTGTTTCTCGTCGCGCTGGCAGCGCTCAACATCCGCGGCATCAAGGAATCCTTGCGCGCCAACGTCTTCGCGACCCTCATCGAACTCGGCGGCCTGCTGCTGATCATCGGGCTCGGCGGGTGGATCATCGCGCGCGGCGACGCGGACCTGGATCGGCTGACCGAAGTGGGCACCGCCGATCGCGGTGTGGTCTCGGCGGTGCTCGCGGGCACGGTGCTGGCCTTCTACTCCTTCGTGGGATTCGAGACCTCGGTGAATCTCGCCGAGGAGGTTCGCGATCCGCGGCGGTCGTATCCGATGGCGCTGTTCGGGGCGCTGTGCACCGCCGGTGTCGTCTACGTCCTGATCGGCATCGTCGCCAGTGCGGCCGTGCCCACCGCCGAACTCGCCCGGTCCAGCGGGCCGCTGCTGGAGGTCGTGCGGATCGCCGGCGGGGTGCCCGAGTGGCTGTTCAGCGTGATCGCGCTGGTCGCGGTCGCCAACGGTGCGCTGCTGACGGGAATCATGGCCTCCCGCTTGACCTACGGCATGGCGCGCGACGGACTACTGCCCGCCGCACTGGCCCGGGTCCTGCCCGGCCGCCGCACGCCGTGGGTGGCGGCGCTGGCCACCTCGGCGATCTCGCTGGTGTTGGCGTTGACCGGGGAGGTCGCGGCTCTGGCCGAGACGCTGGTTCTGCTGCTGCTCGTGGTGTTCGCCGCGGTGAACTGCTCGGTCCTGATCCTGCGCCGCGAGCCCGGGGAGCCCGGGCACTTCCGCATCCCGACCGTCATTCCCTGGCTCGGGCTGGCGTCCTGCCTGTTCCTGGCCACCCGCGTAGCCGGCGAGATCTGGGTGCGCGGGCTGATCCTGGTGGGACTCGGCGTGCTGCTGGCCCTGGTGAACGGTCTGCGCGCGCGGCGCACCGGCGCTCGACGAGAATGACCGGGATCCATGGTCGCCCGCGCAATCCCGATCGCGGCTACGCGCTCTTGACCAGGTTCGAGACCGCGCCACCGATGGTCGTCGGGGCATCGGTCATGGTGCGCAGGAAGGTCGCGTTCTCGCGCTCACCACGGGCGGCGGCGCGTTCCATGCCGCCGGGAACCACCTGTGAGGTAACGGATCTGGTGAGATTGATGGGAATCCGGACCAGCGGATACCAGGGCGGGACAGCCTTCGGCAGGCCCAGTGCGCGCATGGCGCGCGGCCCGAGGAAGGCGCTCGTGACCGACAGGTGTGCCGATCGCGCCAGTTTCCTTCGCAGCTGCGGGAATCGGCTGTAATTCCAGGACAGCGGATCGTCCACCATGGGCGCGGCAAGCTGTTTGGTGGTCTCGTCGGGCGTCGCGAGGGCCGTCATCGTGTGGTACAGCACGCGGACGCCATCGCGGAACGAGCGCGGCAGGAACTCCTCCCGCACGCCGAGCAGCCAACCGGTGTAGCGGGTCAGATGGGCGATCGCGTCGAGATCGGAGGGCGGCAGCAGCATGCCCATGCCCAGCCCGCCCGTCGTCGGGGCGATGAACGAGCCCACCAGCGTTGCGGCCATATCGGTTTGGTTGATCGGCAGCCCCCAGCGCTGCGGTTCCCAGTCCGGCATCGCGACCACGTGCCGGCGCACGAAAGAGTGAATCATCCGGACCCGCACCGTGGATCGATACCCGGTGGTGCCGGGCAGCAGACCGTCGGCCGAGATGACGTCCATCGCCCACTTCATCGTCTCGGCGAAGCGGGTATTGGAGCCCTTCTCCAAAGCGCCTGTCCGCAAGAGGGTCTGGTTGAATCCGGCGAACTGGTAGCCGCCCAGCAGCGAGACATCCCGCGCGAGGTACATCCCGTCCGATCCACCGCCGCGCAGCACCAGCGCGGCCCGGGTGAGCGTGTCCGGATCGACCCAGGCGGGGATCGCTTCGATGTCGGCGAAGAACGCGCGCAGTGGTTCCGGCGGCGATTGCAGACTCGCGATGCCGTCGGCCAGCGCCCGCTCGAACAGCGGCCGGGCGGTGCTCATGCCGACGGAGTACATCCACTCGACCAGCTGATCCATGGGCTCGTCGCCCACCGTCAGGCACTCACCGAGATGGCGGAACTGGCCGGGGTCGGGCTTGCGCAGCCCCAGGGCGAGTGCGAAACCTCGAATGACCCCCGGTACCGGCAGGGGTCCGGCGGGATGACGCGACGGTATGGCCTGGGACATCAGCACTCCTCATTGAGTCGCGGCCGTATTGGATAACGGCCGTGTTCCAAATGTAGGTTCGCGGTATGGTGATGTCAATGTCGAGATCGGATGTAGTGCGTGACTACGGCGGAGTCAGCGCGGAAACGCGCCGTGCGGACCGCCGAACCAAGCTGCTCGCCGCGGGTCGGCAGGTCTGGGGCGAATCGGGCGTCGCCGAGGTGTCCGTGCGCGGGGTGTGCGCCGCGTCGGGGCTCACCCCGCGCTACTTCTACGAGCACTTTCCCAATCGCGAGGCGTTGATCGGCGAGGTCGCCCTCGGGGTACGAGCCCAGGTGACGGACCTGATGGTCGCCACCAGCCTGGCGACCCCCGGCGGTCTCGAGCTCAAACTTCGGGCCGCGCTCACCGCGTTCTTCGAACTTCTCACCGAGGATCGCCACGTGCATCGCATGGTGTCCGACGTCGCCACCGCCGGTTCCCTGGTGCAGTACCGCACCGAAACGCACGACCTGATAACGGAATTGGTCCTGCACTACGGTCCAGACCTCATCGACGCGGACCTGTCCGACGCCGCGGAGGTGCGGCGCAGCGCGCTGTTCGTGGTCGGCGGGGTCAATATGGTTCTGGAGGCCTGGCTCCGCGAGCCCACGCAGTCGGCGGCCGAACTGGCGGCCGCGTGCACCCGTCTGTGTCTCGCCGCGATCGGCGCCGGGGGATCGAGCGAGCACTGAAGGCGTTCCCGTGGTGCGGGAATCGCTCCGGTGCCCGGGTGCGCAGCGCATCGGGGGAGCGCGGGGTCAGGCTTTCGGCGCGCCGTACAACGCCAATGTGTTGTCGATGCATCGGCCGATGAACTCGTCATCGATCGCCCTGTCCCCGACGAGAAGCCGGAAATACAAAGGCGCGGAAACGTTCTCGATGACTTCTCGCGGCTCCGCTCCCGCCCGCAGCTCCCCGCGTTCGACGGCCCGGACGACGATCTCGGAACTGCGTTCGAAACGATCGTTCCAGAACCGGCGCCGCGCGGCATCGACGTCCGGATCGGTGGAGAGCGCGATCGCGGTTCCGACCAGCCGCGCGATGCCCGGGCGGACCAGCAGGTGCGACACCTGCTCGGCGAGTACGCGCAGGTCGGTCCGGACCGCGCCGGTGTCGGGCACGGGGTTGCCGTCCGCGGCCAGTTGCGCGATCGCGTCGGCGATCAGCGCGGTGCGCGTGCCCCAGCGCCGGTAGATCGTCGTCTCCGCGACGCCGGCCCGGGCCGCGACGTCCCCGATGCTCAGTCCTTCGATACCGTGCTCGGCGACCTGTTCGAGGGTGGCCGACAGCACCGATTCCCGCACCCGCGCCGACCGGCCGCCCGTGCGCTTGCGCGGCGCCGGGGCTGCCGTCGGCTGCTCGTCGTCGGTATCGCGATCGGGTTCGGCCATGGTCCAGTTCTACTCGACGCCGCTGCTCGACAGGAACGTGCGGCCCCCGGGCACGCCGATCGTTCGAACGGGCGTGGTGGTCAACCCGTCGGCCGGTGAGCGCCTGTTCTCGTCGGCGCGGGCGCGGTCGATCCGAACCTCGACGCGGCGCCGGGCGGCGGACCGGCGACGCCCCGATGTGTTGTACGTCGTAATTACAGTGTGTAACAACAATTTCCGATGCGCGAATAGACAGTCATGAGTCGTACGACAACGCGATCGCGCAGCGCCGCGACGATAGCCCTGGGTACCGTGCTGCTGCTCGCCGGGTGCGGTACAGCCTCGAACGACGGAGATTCAGCGACCGGTACCGCGACCACGTCGGCCGCCGCGGTCACCACGACCACATCCACCGGCGCCGGCAGTGCGACCACGTCGGCGTCGGCATCGGGCCCGGTGACCACCGCCGAGCCCGAGTCCACGACAAAGGCGCCCGGCACCGACACCGACCGGCCCGCGGGCAGCTGGAACCCCTGCGACACCCCCGATGCCGCGCTCGCGGCTGCGGGTCTGAACGCGGCCAGCGGGCAGGCGGTCCCGAATTCCGCTGTCCCCGGCGAGAAGTCCTGCAAGTGGAAGACCGCCGACGACGTGCTCGAGTTCTACGTCATGGCGTACGGCCAACCGGTCAGCGAGCTACGCCAGTCCGGCAAGTACGTCGACTTCAGCACGGTGACGGTGGCGGGCAGGCAATCTCAGCAGTTCCGCGCGGCGCAGGACACTCACAAGCTCGGCTGCTACATCGCGGTCCCGGCGTCCTTCGGCGGCGACATCCTGCTCCTGGCGTCCCGGGTCTGGAAGCCCCAGGGCGGCACCGACGGATTCAACTCCTGCGACGACGCCCAGCGCATCGCGAACTCCCTGGTCAACCACATACCCTGAGGCGCTGCACACGGCCCGGTCCATCGAAACCCCTGTGTATCAGGGTGTTCCATCGACCCGGATCACGATGGCGGAGGCGTTGTCGTTGCCCCCGGCCGACTCGCACGCGGCCAACAGGGCACTCACGACGGACCGCGGCGAGGTATCGCTGCCGAGCAGCATCCGGAGATCCTCGTAACCGACCTGCTCCGATACGCCGTCGGTGCACAGCAGGTAGCGGTCACCGGGCCGCATCGTCACGCTGAGCACATCGGGCTCGGGTGCGGACCCGTGGCCGATGTAGCGCGTGAGCTGGTATCGAGCCGCCGCGGCCTGTGGCGAGTCGAACGGGTACCAGCCGTGGACCGCGCCGAGCCACGCCACCGTGTGATCGGTGGTCAGCAGCTCGAGCAGGCCCGCCCGCCAGCGGTACACGCGCGAGTCGCCGAGCTGTACGAGCCAGAAGCCCTGGGGCCCGGCGGCAATGGCGGTCAGGGTGCATCCGGCGAGGGCTTGAAGTTCCCGCCCTACGCGACTCACCGCGGCGTGCGCGGCGGCCACGGCGTCGCGAAAACTGTCCGGCTCCGCCGCGCGTGTGGCGTACTCGACGAGGGTGTCGACGGCGATTCGCCCCGCGGCCGCGCTACCCGGCCCGTCTCCCATGCCGTCGGCCACCACCGCGAGCAGCGGCTGCCGAACCAGGTGGGTGACATCGAAGTTGGCCGAGTAGCGAGTGCCCGTGTCGCTGCCGACGGCGGTGTCTATGCGGAGGCCGTTCACGGCGTCAACACTAGCCACGGTCAGGTCGCGGAGGACGCCTGAACCACCTCGCGATCCCGCCGGTCCGATGCCTCGTCCTCGGGGGCGTGCGCGTTCTCCTCGTGTGTCCCTTCGATATTCAGGTTCGGCAGCACTCGGTCCAGGCTGCGCGGCAGCCACCAGGCGCGGTGGCCCAGCAGGGCGAGGACGGCCGGTACGAGGGTGAGCCGGATGGCGAACGCGTCGATCAGGACGCCGACGGCCAGCGCGAAGGCGATGGCTTTCACCTGCGCGTCTTCGATGGGAACGAAGGAGGCGAAGACGACGACCATGATGGTCGCGGCGGCCGTCACCACGCGCACGTTGTGCCGGGCGCCCTCGGTGATGGAGCGCTGGGCATCGCCGGTGCGCGACCACTCCTCGCGGATGCCCGAGACCAGGAAGACCTGGTAGTCCATGGCGAGGCCGAACAGCACGCCCATCACCATGATCGGCAGGAAGCTGACGATCGGTCCGGTGCGGGCGATGCCGAACAGGTCCGCGGCCCAACCCCATTGGAACACGGCCACGGTTGTGCCGAGGGTCGCCGCCAGCGACAGCAGGAAGGTGACGGTGGCCTTGATCGGGACCGCGATCGAGCGGAACACCAGGATCAGCAGGATCAGGCTCAGCCCGACGACGATGCCCAGGAACGGCAGCAGTGAGGCGGCCAGTCGCTGGGACACGTCGATCGATACCGCGGTGTAGCCGGTCACCGCGATGTCGCCGCCGGGGATCTGCGCCGGGACCTCGTCGCGGATCGCGGTGACCAGGTCCGCGGTCCGCTGGTCCTCGGGAGCCGTTTCCGGAAACACCGTGACGATCGATTGCCCGGCCGCGCTCGTCGGCTGCGGCGGAGCGACCAGGGCGACGCCGGGGAGCCGCTGGACGGCGGCGGCCACCTGCTGGGCGGTGCGCGTGTCACCCGCGGGGGCGTCGACGACGACCAGCAGCGGGCCGTTGAGGCCGGGCCCGAACTTGTCCGCGATGGTGTCATAGGCCATCCGCTCGCCGGTTCCGCGCGCGGCGAATCCGTTGTCGGGCAGCGACATCTGGATGGACGCGGCGGGGACGGCGAGCAGTCCGAGGGTGGCGGTTACCAGGGCGATAGTGATCACCGGACGTTTAGTGACAAGCGTGATCCAGCGAGCGCCCATGGTGCGCGCACCGCCGTCGGCACCCGTCGCTGTCGCGCGCCGATGCGCCCGTGAGCCGCCGCGCGGTGCCAGCCGAGTGCCGGCGAAACCGGCCAGGGCCGGGAGCAGCGTGACCGCCACCGCGACGGCGACGAGCACCGCGCCCGAGGCGGCCAAGCCCATGACGGTCAGGAACGGGATGCCGATGACGCTCAGCGCGGCCAGGGCGATGATGACCGTCGTGCCGGCGAAGACCACGGCGCTGCCCGCGGTCGCGTTCGCCTGTGACACCGACTCGCGCGGTGTCATTCCGGCGGCCAGCTGGGCGCGGTGCCGCGTCAGGATGAACAGCGCGTAGTCGATGCCGACGGCCAGGCCCAGCATCACCGCGAGGGTGAGCGCGGTGGAGGACACGGACGTCAGGGAGGTGACCGCGAAGAGTCCGGCGACCGTGACGCCGATGCCGAAAAGTGCGGACAGCAAAGGCATTCCGGCTGCCAGCAGCGAGCCGAAGGTGATGAGGAGAACGGCCATGGCCACCACCAGGCCCAGGACTTCCGCGATGCCCGGCTTCAGTTCGTGCAGGCTGAACGCGGTGCCGCCCACCGCGACCTCGAGCCCGGCCGCTCGCGCCGGTTCGGCCGAGTCGGTCAGAGCCTGCCGGGTGTCCTCGGTGACCAGGGGCGGGTCGTCGGCGAGGCTGACGATCCCGACCGCGGTGGTTCGATCCTGGGAGATGGCCCCGGTCTGCTGGGGCGTGACCACACCGATGGCGTGCGGAGCGGTCCCGGCCTTGTCGAGCACCTGCTGGATCGCGGTGACGTAGGCGGGCTCGGTGATGACGTGCCCGTCCGGCGCCGTGAAGACGAATTGCGCGTTCGCGCCGGCGGATTCGGGCGCGGTGTCGGCCAGCACGTCGAGTGCCCGCTGCGATTCCGTGCCGGGCACGGTGAATTGGTCGTTGAGGCGGTCGCCGACCATGCCCACCGCGCCGACGAGCGCGATCAGCACGGCGATCCAGATGGTCGTGACCAGTCGGCGCCGCCGGTACGCGACATCGCCGAGCCGTCGAAGTAGCCCGCTCATGGAGGTCCTTTCGGGCGAACATGATGTTTGTGGCTGTAAACTTTGCGAGTGTTAACTTGTCATCGATCTGTACGGGCGTCAACATTGGCGGGGTGAGCAGTGTGGAAGGTCATACGGACGGCGCGGCCCCCGCGCCCGCGCGGCAGACCCCCTACCACCACGGTGACCTGCGCAACGCGCTCGTGAGCGCGTCCGCCGAGCTGGCCGAGCTCGGCGGCCCGGCGGCGGTGACGGTCCGGGCCGCCGCCCGCGCGACCGGCGTCACCGCCACGGCCGCGTACCGCCACTTCAGCGGACACGAGGAGCTGCTCGCGGCGGTCTGCGATCTGGCCGGGCAGGTGCTGTTCGAGGCCATGAACTCCGCCATGCGGGAGGTGGCCGACCGGTCGGATCCGGTGACGACCGCGATAGCCCGCCTGGCGACCGCGGGCCGCGCCTACATAGCGTTCGCCGAGCGCGAGCCCGGCCTGTTCCGGACCGCGTTCTCCCCGACCGAGGCCACACCCCACAAGGACGTGGTCGACGACCCGATCTTCGCGCTCATCGGCGAGAACCTGGACATCCTGTCGGACTCCGGCTTCATGGACCCGCGCCAGCGCACGGGCGCCGAGTTCACCGTCTGGGCGGCGGTGCACGGCCTGGCGACCCTGATGGTCGACGGGCCGCTGTCCGATCTCGACGCGGACGAGCGCGAAAGCGCGGTGCGGCGCATGGTCGCCGCGGTGTTCCGCGGGTGCGCGACCGGTCCGAACGCCGGCCGATATCTCACGGATCCGCATATGGCCCTGGAGGTCTGAGCGCGGGCGGGCTGCGCATATGCTCACCCCATGACCCGCACCCCTCGGGACCCGGGTGTTTCCCTGGCCGCGCTGCTGGCCGCGTTCTCCTTCGCGATGGACCTCGGCCTGGGCCAGCCCATGGCGCACGTGCTGCGGTCGTGGCGGTTGGCGGCGCGGCTCGGGGAGCAGGTCGGGCTCGGGCCCGGGGAGCGGTCCGACCTGTACTACACCGCGGTGCTGGCGTGGGCCGGATGCGTGGCGGACGGGCCCGAGGTGGCCGCGTGGTTCGGGGACGACATCGCTTTCCGCTCGGACACCTACGGGGTGGACCTGCGCGGAATGAGCGGCGCGGCCTTCTTCCTGCGGCACGCGGGGTCGTCGGGGCCGCTCGCGCAGCGGGTGCGCAAGACGGTGACCATCGCGGCTACGGGTGGTCGCGACATCGAGCGAGGGCTGATGGCGCACTGCCTGGCCACCTCCACCATGGCCGAACGGCTCGGGCTGGACCCGGCGGTGGGGGATTCGCTGCGGCAGTTCTTCGCGCGCTGGGACGGCAGGGGTGTGCCCGGCGGTATCGGCGGAGACCGAATCGGGCTGGGAATGCGGCTCTTTCATCTCGCCGACGTCGTGGAGGTCATGCACCGCACCGCCGGCATCGACGCCGCGATCGAGGTCGCCCGGGCGCGGCGCGGGACGCAGTTCGATCCGGTGGTGGTGGACGCCTTCTGCGCGTCGGCCCGCGAGCTGCTCGCTGACTCCGACGTCGAACCCGACCACGAGGAGCTCATCGCCGCCGATCCGGGACTGCGGCGCAATCTCACCGGCGCGGAACTGGATTCGGCGCTCGAGGTGATCGCCGACTTCACCGATCTGCGGTCGCCGTACCGGGCCGGGCATTCGCGCGGGGTGGCCGATCTCGGTGGCCGGGCAGCGGCCGTCGCCGGGCTCCCCGAGGCCGATATCACCCTGGTGCGGCACGCGGCCCTGCTGCACGACATCGGGCTGCACGGGGTCCCGGCGAGCATTCTGGACAAGCCCGCGGGGCTGAGTGTGACCGAGCGCGAACGGCTTCGGATGAACTCGTACTACACCGAGCGGGTGCTGGCCCGGCCGGCCGGGCTCGCCCGGATCGGGGCGGTCGCCGCGCTGGCCTACGAGCGCCTGGACGGGTCGGGTGCGCATCGCGGACTGACCGGGTCGGCGATTCCGATGACCGCGCGACTGCTGGCCGCGGCCGATGTCTACCGAGCCATGACCGAACCGCGTGCCTACCGAGATGCCTTGCCGTCCAAGCGGATTCTCGCCGAGATGCGCGCGGAGGTCCGTGGCGGCCGACTCGACGCGGCCGCGGTCGACGCGGTTCTCGAAGCGGCGGGACAACCCCGGGGGCGACGGGTCTCGGGTCCGGACGGCCTCACCCCGCGCGAGCTCGAGGTGCTCGGACTGATCGCCCGGGGCGCTTCCACTCGGGATGTGGCGCGCGCCCTGGGCATCACGCCCAAAACCGCGGGCACCCATATCGAACGCATCTACACCAAGACGGGGTCCTCGAGCCGATCCACCGTCACGCTCTACGCGGTTCAGCACGGTTTGCTGGACACTCTCGCCGTCGATTCGTAGGGAGAACACCCGACGACACGCGCTCACCGCGCGCCTAACGTTCGCTGCACACACCGTTCCGCCGTCCCGGCGGCAGTGCACGAAGTGAGGTTCCGCGATGCCGGCGGCGGCCGGCGGAAGCGATACCGGAGATGAGAAATCATGCTTGATCTGGCGTCGAGATTGACCGGTCTGCCGGAAACGGTCGGCCACGCGGCGTGGCCGGACCACGAATACGTCAAGGGCTGGGGCGTATTCGGGCTGCCCTTCGACAGCGGTCACGTACTCGCCCTGCGCGTCTTCCCCGAGAACGATTTCGGACCGTACAAGACCGTGTGGCACCGCGACCCCGAGCGCCGCTGGTCGATCTTCGTCGACGGCGACCGGCTCGAGACGGCGTGCCCGCGCTACTACGGAAGTGCTTGTGTCTATACGGGTTTCGCCTCGATTCGACTGGAATGGACCGGTCCGGCAACCCTGCGGATCACGGTGGACGAACCCGCGCTGGAGTGGACGCTGACCGCCCACGACACCCCGGCGCTGCGCGTGCTCAACGCGGTCGGGGGACGGCTGCCGCTGGGTACCTGGCGCGTGCCCGCGCTCGTGCGGGCACGGGAGCGAATCGCCGCCGCGCTGGGCATGGGTCGGCTGCGGATGGCGGGCACCATGCCCAGCGGCCACACCGGGATCCTCATGCCCGAGCGCATGTACCTGATCTCCGAGTCGACGGCCTCGCTCGACGGACTGGACTTCGGAAGCCCGGCTCGCCTGGCGGTGAACCCGGTCATCGGTGCGGTGGCCCTGCCCGCCCGGGGCGTGCTCGCCATCGGCCAGGCGATGTGGGAAGCCCTCGATCCGCTGAGCGACGGGCCGAACACCGGGGGACTCACCCACACCGTCGACCCTCGATAACCGGTGCGCGGCTATCGCGCTGATGATCGCCGCGCACCGCGGGCTGCTACTGTCGGCATCGTGCCCATCGCCGCTCGTCTCGCCCCCGGTTGCCGCCCGCGCGGCTGCCGCGCGCCGGCGCGCCGGGTACACGGGCGCCGGGTGCGCTGGGTGATCGGCTCCGAGCCGGGCCAGGTCAATGGGATGCGATGGCTGTGCGCGCCGCGCGTCGAGCGAGGTAACCGCTAGTCATCCGGCCGTGTTCGGCCGGGTTCTTCGCTGCGCGCGTGCGCGTGCGCCGACCTCACCCAGCCATCGCACCGGAACGCGTGTTCCGGCTCAGGAGCGACCACATGATCAGCCAACTCTTCATCCCCGCCCCCGACAGGCAGAATCCCAGCGCCGCGGGCTATTTCGGCGACTACGGCGGAAAGTTCATACCGGAGGCGCTCGTCGCCGCGGTGGAAGACGTCGCCGTCGAGTACGACCGGGCCCTGCGCGATCCGGGGTTCGCCGCCGAGTTCTCGGAGCTGCTCGCCCACTACGCGGGGCGGCCGACGGCCCTGACCGAGGTGTCGCGCTTCGCCGAACATGCCGGTGGCGCAACGATTTTCCTCAAGCGGGAGGATCTGAACCACACCGGTTCTCACAAGATCAACAACGTGCTGGGGCAGGCGCTGCTCACCAAGCGCATGGGCAAGACCCGCGTCATCGCCGAGACCGGCGCGGGTTCGCACGGGGTGGCGACCGCGACCGCGTGCGCGCTGTTCGGCCTCGAATGCGTCGTGTACATGGGCGAAGTCGACATGCGGCGGCAGGCGCTCAACGTGGCGCGCATGACGATGCTGGGCGCCCGGGTCGTTCCGGTGACGTCCGGATCGCGCACGCTGAAGGACGCGATCAACGAGACGTTCCGGGACTGGGTCGCGAACGCGGAGGACACCCACTACATCTTCGGGACGGTGGCCGGGCCGCATCCGTTCCCGGCGATGATCCGCGACTTCCAGCGCGTGATCGGCATGGAGGCACGCGCGCAGCTGCTCGAACGAACCGGACGACTGCCGGACGCCGCGGTGGCGTGCGTCGGCGGCGGGTCGAACGCCATCGGGCTGTTCCACCCCTTTCTCGACGATCCGGCCGTGCGGCTGATCGGGTGCGAAGCCGCCGGGCACGGCATCGAGAGCGGGCGGCACGCGGCCACGCTGTCGGCCGGTGAGCCCGGCATCCTGCACGGTTCGCGGTCCTACGTGCTGCAGGACGACGAAGGGCAGATCACCGAGGCGCATTCGATCTCGGCCGGATTGGACTATCCGGGAATCGGTCCCGAGCACGCGTTCCTGCACGACAGCGGCCGTGGCGAGTACCGCCCGATCACCGACGACGCCGCGATGCGGGCGCTGCGGCTGCTGTCGTCGACCGAGGGCATCATCCCGGCGATCGAGAGCGCACACGCGCTTGCGGGCGCTCTCGACCTCGGCTGCGAGCTGGGGCCGGACGCCCTGATCCTGGTCAGCCTGTCCGGGCGCGGGGACAAGGACATGGCCACCGCGGTCGACTATTTCGGCCTGGAGACCGGCGCGGCCGGATCGGAGGAGAACCGGTGAGCGGAAACATCACACTGCTCGAGAACACCCTGGCCGCGGCGAAACGAGAGGGCCGCGCGGCGCTGGTCGCCTACCTGCCCGCCGGTTTCCCGACCGTCGAGGGCGGCATCGCCGCGATGCGGTCGGTCCTCGATGCCGGCGCCGACATTCTCGAAGTCGGCCTGCCACACAGTGATCCGGTACTCGACGGCCCGGTGATCCAGACCGCCGCGGATATCGCTCTGCGTTCCGGTACCCGGATTCGGGACGTGCTACGCGCCGTGCGCGAGGTCCATCGCGCCACCGGCAAACCCGTCCTGGTGATGACGTACTGGAATCCCTTGTCCCGCTACGGGATAGAACGCTTTGCCGCCGAACTGGCCGACGCGGGCGGTGCGGGCTGCATCCTCCCCGATCTCCCCGTCCAGGAGTCCGCTCCCTGGCGTGCGCAGGCGGCCGCCCACGACCTCGCCACCGTGTTCGTGGCCGCGCCGAGCACGACGAGTGAGCGACTGCGCGAGATAACCTCCGCCTGTTCAGGATTCGTCTACGCCGCCGCGCAGATGGGCGTGACAGGCGCCCGGGAGTCGATCGGAGGGTCGCCCGAGGCCCTGGTCCGCCGTGTCCGGGCGATCACCGACCTCCCGATCTGCGTCGGGATCGGCATATCGACCCCGGCCCAGGCCGCGGCGGTGGCGAGCTACGCCGACGGGGTCATCGTCGGTTCGGCGCTGGTCGCGGCGATACTCGACGCGCCCGAAACAGGGAGCGGTCCGGAAGCGGCTCGAACGCTGGCGAGTTCGCTCGCCGGTGCGCTACGGGCCTGATCGTGATGTGTTCCGTCGGCCGGAGATCAACGACCTTCCGGTCGGCGGGGCATGGGAATCGGCGGACGTGGCTGCGGCCGTACCTATGCGGTGCTGCGTGTCAGGCCGAGCCGCCTCTGCTGCTCGTAGGCATGGGTTCGATCGACAACGGATCGTGGACAGCCTGCGGGAACGAATCAGCGCCTGTCCGACCGATATTCGAGTACGGGGTTGTCCGACCGTGTACGGACCTTGCCGATTCGGCTCTCGTAGCATGTCCGAAATGCGTAGGTGGATTGTGGTGCTCTCGGCACTGGCCGTATCGGGGTGCGGGTTGTTCGGGCCGGACGAGATCAGTGGCGGGGACGTGGCTAAAGACGTCGGGCAGTTCTTTCGGTCGGCTTCCGGAGACGACGCCAAGAGTCTGAAGTGCGATGCCGTCGACGCCGAGGTCGGTGCGAAGACCAGCTGCACCGCCATCGATCGTTACGACGAGAAATGGTTGATGAGCGTCGTCGTGCAGACCGTGGACGGTGAACAGGTCACGTACGACAGCACGTTCGATGATTCGCTCGCGGACAACGCCGAAGTGCAGAAGGCTCTCGCTCTCGCTCTGCAGAACAAGACCGGGCGCGCGGTGGGAACCGTGCAATGCGCCGGTATCCAGAAGGCGAAAGTCCATGCTTCGCGCACCTGTACGGTCGTCGAATCCAACGGTGCGCGCTGGGAGGTCGACGCGGGTATCTCCAGTCCGAGCAGTGTCGTGTCGGCCACGTTCAAGGACACGCTGCTGTACGCGACGACGGTCGAGAACATCGTCGCCAGTCTGGCCCACAACCTCTCCCGGCACTACGGCTTCGCCTCGTTCACCGATTTGAAAAGTTGTATGGCGAGCAAGGGGAGCTGCGCGAACATGTTGCGCGGCAACCCCGGCGACACCATTCATTGCCGAGCGATCCTCGCGGACAACAGCACCACCGACGTCACCGTCCGCACCACCAAATCCGAGGAGGGCAGGATCTATTTCGAGCTCTTCCCCGACAACGCCCCGGATCTCAGCATGAGCGGCTGGCAGTTGGCCGACCCCAGTTGACCGCGGGGGTCCCGAACGCCGAGGGCGGCCTGCTCAGCGGCGCCAGAAGAAGTGGTGTACCACGCCGCTCGGGCTCGGGACCTGCTCCAGGTGGAAGCGGTCGGTGAGGTCTTCGGGGCCGTCCCACAACTTCTCGCCGCGGCCCAGTTCGACCGGTGCTACGGCGACGTGCATCGTGTCGATCAGGTCGGCGTCGAGGAACTGGCGGACCGTCGCGACACCGCCGCCTATGCGCACATCCTTGCCGGCGGCGGCCTCGAGGGCCTGGGCCAGGGCGTCTTTCGGGGACGCGTCGATGAAGTGGAACGTCGTGTCGGACAGGGAGAAGGACGGGCGGGGGTGGTGGGTCAGCACGAACACCGGGGTGCGGAACGGGGGCTCGTCGCCCCACCAGCCCTGCCAGTCCTCGTTCTGCCACGGGCCGCGCAGGGGACCGAACTTGTTGCGGCCCATGATCTCGGCGCCGATGTTGTTCGCGTAGTCGCGGGTGATGTAGTCGTCCAGGCCGTAGGTGCCGCCGGGCTCGGTGCGATTGGGCCAGTGCGCGGTCGCCCCGGCCCAGGACATCAGGGCTGCCGGATCGGCGTGACCGAACGGGCGGTCGAGGCTCTGCCCGGCGCCCGCGCCGTACCCGTCGGTGGACACGGCGAAGTTCTGAACCCGAACCAGAGGCGTCATCGGAACCCTTTCAGCGAACCATGGTCGAGCTCCGCCGACCGACGCCGACGGCAGCTATGGGTGCGCCCAACGTACCGGGAGGGTCCGACAAATCCTGGGACGCGATCATGTCGTACCGATGCTCGCGGCGCTGCGGTAGCGCCCGGTGAGCCAGGAAAGGCGCTTCGTGCACGGTCCACCGCTACACGGATCCGAGAGCCTCGGCAGATCAGTTTGCGAACGGCACGCGCGCCGCGGCAGCGCTGTCGGCGTTCCGGAACGGATGCCGCCACAACCCTTTCCGGCTCAGTATCGGCAGCACACCCTCGCCGAACCAATACGCCTCCTCGAGATGCGGGTGGCCGGACAGGATGAACTCGTCGATCCCGAGGGCGTGGTACTCCTCGATACGCTCGGCGACCTCGGTGTGGCTGCCGACCAGGGCGGTGCCCGCGCCGCCGCGTACGAGACCGACCCCGGCCCAGAGGTTGGGGGAGACCTCCAGGTCGGCGGTGGTGCCGCCGTGCAGGGCGCGCATCCGGCGCTGGCCCTCGGAACCGCTGCGGGACAGGCCCGCCTGGACCGCGGCGATGGCCGCGGGGTCCAGGGCCGAGACGAGGCGGTCGGCCTCGGCCCAGGCCTGGGCCGCGGTGTCGCGGCTGATGACGTGCAGGCGGATGCCGAAACGCGGCGGGGTGCGGCCCGCCGCGGCGGCTTGCGCGCGGATCCAGTCGAGTTTGGCGGCGACGGCTTCCGGGGGCTCGCCCCAGGTCAGGTAGACGTCGCTGTGCCGTACGGCGACCCCGCCCGCGGCGGGGGAGGAACCGCCGAAATAGATGTCCGGGATGGGGTGCGGGACCCGGTCCAGGGCCGCGTCGACCACGTGAATGTGCTCGCCCGCCAACGTCACTCGCTCACCGGCCCACAGTCGGCGGACCACGGTGAGGAACTCGTCGGTGCGCCGATAGCGCTGATCCTTGTCCAGATGGTCGCCGTAGGCGCGCTGTTCGTGATCCTCGCCGCCGGTGACCACGTTGAGCAGCAGTCGCCCGCCGGTGTGCCGCTGGTAGGTGGCGGCCATCTGGGCGGCCAGGGTCGGCGACACCAGACCCGGCCGGAAGGCGACCAGGAACTTCAGATGCTCGGATTCGCGGGCCAGGATGGCCGTGGTGAGCCAGGCGTCCTCGCACCACGCGCCGGTCGGAGTCAGGGCCGCCTCGAAGCCCAATTGCTCGGCGCCGCGCGCGATTTGGGACAGATAACCGATATCGGCGGGGCGGTCGCCGCTCGCCGCCGTGACGGCCGTACCGTGACCGCCGCCGACGAGATAGCGACTGTCGCCGTAGGTGGGCAGGAACCAGTGGAACCGCAACATGTTTCGTCCGTTCTGAGCGTCGGGGAGGCAGCCCGGATCGAGCCCGCCACCGCCGACCGGGGGTCGGGGCCGCGGAGCGGACGCGCCTCCGGGGCGAGCTCCCTCAGAGCACGCCGTGGCGCGGCGGCGGCGTGCCGGTGAGCAGGTAGCGACCGATGTGCTGGATCTTCCAGCGCACCGGATCGTGCAGGGTATGGGTGCGGGCGTTGCGCCAATGCCGGTGCAGATTCAGCGAATCCAGCGCCGACCGCGTGCCCGCGACCTCGAACAGGGCGTTGGTCACCTCGAGGGCGGCCCGATCGGCGGCGGCCTTGGCGGTGGCCACCGCGATGGACGCGGCCGCCGCGGTGCTGTCGTCCAGATCGGCCTGCGCCCGGTCGACGGCCGCACCCGCCACGGCCAGCAGCGCCTCCGCCGCGCGCACGCTCACCTCCAGTTCGCCGAAGCGCTGCACCGTGAGCGGATCCTCGGCCGCGCTCTCCACCCCGGCCTCGAACCACGGCCGGCTGCGGGTGCGGACGAACTCGGCCGCCTCGGTGAGCGCCCCGCGCGCGATACCGGCGTCGATCGCGGTGTGCAGGATCTGGGCGCGGGCCCCGTAGAGCTGCGGCCCCGTGAAGGTGAGGTGGTGTGGAACGACGTTCTCGGCGGGCACCCGGACGCCCTCGAGCCGCACCGTGCCGCTGGCGGTGGTGCGCTGGCCCATGCCGTCCCAGTCGTCGACGACGGTGAGCCCGCCGGCGTCGGCGGGGACGTAGGCCACCACGATCCGATCCTCGTCGTCCTTGGCCAGCACCGGAATCCAGTGCGCGAACAGGGCGCCGGTCGAGTAGTGCTTGACCCCGTCCAGGACATATCCGCCCTCGGCGTGCGCCCGCAGCCGCGTGCGGTAGTCCTGTACGTGCTTGGTGCCCGCTTCGGACTGTGCGTTGCCGAATCGCTTGCCCGCCAGCACCTCCGCGAACAGCCGCCGCTGCAGCTCCGCGGTCCCGTTCTGGCGCAGCGCGTTCACGTACACGAAGTGACTGTGCGGAATCTGCGCCACATTCGGGTCACCGGAGGCCAGGAGCCGGAACACCTCCGCGACAACGGCTGTCGAGACCTCCGCCCCGCCGAACTCCCGGGGCACCGTGATGCCGAACAGCCCGCTGGCAGACAGCTCGTCCAGCTCGGCGCGCGGCAGTTCGCGCCGGGCGTCGCGATCCGCGGCACCGGCGGCAAGGCGGATCGCGAACCGGGCCGCGACCGCCAGCGCCTCCTCGGCGTCGGCGATCACCCGCGCGGTCAACGGTCGTTCGGCGATCTCGGTCATGATGTGCCCCAGGTGTTCTCGGTGATCGCCACGGCGGGTGCGTGACGGTGTCGGGTGCGGATCAGGCGGTGGTGAGGCCGCCCGCGTAGGCCGAACGGCCGAACCGCCCGGCGGGTTCGAAACGGGCGAGAATCGCGTCGGCGTCCTCGCCGGTCGTATCGGTGATGAACCGCTTCGCCGCGTCGAGGGAATCCACCGGCAGGAACGGTTTGGGCAGATGCAGCAGCCCGACCAGCGCCGAGGCGAAGACCGGGTCCACCGCCGCGGCGGCGAAGAGCGTTCCGCCGATCTCGGCGAATTCCGGATCGCCCAGGAACAGCCGCGTCACCCGGTTCGCCGCGTCACCGCGCGCGGCCAGGAAGGACCGGTACTGCCGGGTGATCCATTCCGCGTCGAAGGGTCCGTCGTGCACGGCCGCGGCCGCGACCAGCCGCTGCGCCTGGATCAGCCCGCTCTGCGCGCCCTGTCCCGCGATCGGATCGTAGGCGGCGGCGGTATCGCCGAGCGCGGCCACCGCGTGCCCGCCCGACGTATGACCGACCCCGGCCCGGACCACCGGTCGCACAGCGCCTTTCAGCCACGAGTGCGGATCCTCGGAGATCACCTGCGCGGCCAGCACCTCGGGCAGATCCCAGTCGATGTGATCGCGGTAGAGATCCTGAACGACCCGCAGCGCCGACTCCGCGGACTCCGCGGTGGCGAAACGCTGCTCCCACTCGCTGCCGGGACGCGCCCAGCCCAGGAACGCCCAGCTGGGACCGGCGTCCTTGTGCAGGTACGGCCCCCACCAGCCCTCGCCCTGGTCGGCCAGGATGGAGAAGCCGCTGTGCGCGCCGCCCGCGCGGCTGCGGTGCGCGAACACGCTCTCATCGTGCCCGAGGCCGGTGACCGTGACCGTCAGCAGCGAGCGCTGCGGGGCGGCGTAGGGGCTGCGTGATGCGTCCACGGGGAACAGCTCGGACAGTCCGCCGCGCCCGGTGGCGACCAGGGTCAGATCGGCCGCGGCGGCGATGGCGTCGAGGGTCTCCGGGGTCACCTGCTCCACGACGAAGCGGCCGCCGCGTTCCAGGAACGCGGTCAACCGCTCGTCGGCCTTGAGCCGGGTGTCGACGGCGACGCCGGCGTACCCCTCGAAATGCCCGTCGAACTGGATCAGTTCCTCGCGCTCGGGTCCGGCGATACGCACGCTCAGGCCGGTGTGGCGGGGTGCGCGGGCGGTGTAGGTGTCCAGGCCGAGGGCGGCTTCGGCCTGCTGGGTTTCGCCGAACTCGAGGGCGGTACCGGTGGCCGGGACGTCGTCGCGCAGTGCGCGCTGATCACGGTCGCTGTAGAGGGTGACCTCGAATCCGGCGTCGAGCAGTCCCAGCGCAGCGGTGACGCCGGTCTGCCCGGCCCCGATCACGGCGGCCGAGCGGGTGGAGGTGTGCGAGGTGGTCATGCGTGAATCTCCCGTCCTGTCGGGGAAGGTGCGATGGCGGATTCGGTGCGGGACACCGATGGGGGCAGGGCGGTGGAGCCCGGCCCGCCGAGGCGGTAGCGTGCGCCCCGATGCTCGGGCGGCAGTCGATCGCCCGCCTCGAACAGTGCGTTGCGCAGGGTGCCCGGGACGTAGTCGGTGGCGTACGCACCGCGTTCGGTCAGTGCCGGAACCACGTGCTGGACAATGTCTTCGAAGCTGCCGGGGGTGATGGCGTAGGCCAGGTTGAACCCGTCCAGGTCGGTGTCGGCCACCCAGTCCTGCAGCTGGTCGGCGACCGTTTCCCCAGAGCCGACGAAAACCGGTCCCATACCGCCGATTCCGGCCCAGCGGCCGATATCGCGAACGGTCCACTCGCGGCCGTCGTCGTCGAACTCCTGGAAGGCCGCCACTGCGGATCGGATGGCGTTGCTCTCGACCTGCCCGATCGGATCGTCCAGGTCGTAGGTGGACAGGTCGATGCCCATCCAGCCGGACATGAACACCAGCCCGCCCTCCACGCTGGCGTAGGACTGGTATTCCCGGTGTTTGCGGTGCGCCGCCGCGTCCGTGGCGTCGGTGATGATGGTCGCCAGCGCGTAGACGCGGGCCGAATAGCGGTCCCGGCCCGCGGCTTCCAGGGCGTCGCGGATGCGGGACACCGTCTGCGCGAGCACCCGTTTGGAGGGGCCGGCCACGAAGATCGCCTCGGCGTTCTCGGCGGCGAACCGGACCCCGCGCGGGGAGGCGCCCGCCTGGTAGATGACCGGGGTGCGCTGGGGCGAAGGTTCGGACAGGTGGATGCCGGGCACGGTGTAGTGCTCGCCTTTATGTCCGATGTGATGCACCTTCGCCGGATCCACGTAGACCCCGCGGACGGCGTCGCGCACCACCGCGTCGTCCTCCCAGGAGCCCTCCCACAGCTTGTACAGCACCTCGAGGTACTCGTCCGCTCGGTCGTAGCGCTCGTCGTGGTCCAGCTGATCGTCCGCGCCGAAATTCCTTGCGGCGGAAGGCAGGTACCCGGTCACGACGTTCCAGCCCACCCGGCCCTTCGTCAGATGATCGAGGGTCGACAGGCGGCGCGCGAACGGATACGGGTGCTCGAAACCGGTGCCGGTGGTGATGCCGAAGCCGAGATGTTCGGTCACCGCCGCCATGGCCGAGACCAGCAGCAGCGGATCGGCCACCGGGATCTGCGCACCCTGGCGCAGGGCCGCGACATCGTCGCTGCCGTACACGTCGTAGGTGCCGAGCACATCGGCGATGAAGATGCCGTCGAACCGCCCGCGCTCGAGCAGTTTCGCCAGCTCGGTCCAGTAGGCGAGGTCGGTGTACCGGTGCGATTGATCCTCGGGATGGCGCCACAGGCCGGGGGACTGGTGCGCGACGCAGTTCATGTCGAAGGCGTTGAACCGGATTCGGCGCGTCATGACGGGGCCTCGGTGGACGGCGTGCGGTCCCCGGCGCTCCAGGCGAACGGCAGGTCCGTGCCGTTGAGGAGGTGATCGCCGATGGCGCGGGCCTTCTGGATGGCCGGATTGTGCACCGAGATGGTGCGGGCGTTGCGCCAGTGCCGGTCCAGGCGCAGACCCTCCGACACCGACGACGCGCCGCCGACCTCGAACAGCAGCGTGGTCGCGGGCAGGACCAGGTCGATGACCGCCAGCTGGGCCCGGGCGGCGGCGAGTTCGGCTGCCACGACCAGGCTTTCGTCCCGCGCGCCGTCCGCGAGGACCTCGTCGAGCACGTCGGCCACCGCCAGCACGCTCGCCTCGGCCGCGAACGCGGCGGCGGACAGTCGCCCGATCACCTGCTGCACCAGGGGATCCCGGCGGGGCAGGTCCGCGGCGGAATGGGTATAGCCGCGAGTGCGGGCCGACACCCATTCGCGGGTATCGCGTTCCGCGCGCCGGGCGATGCCGGCCAGCACCGCCAGCTGCACGAGCTGGAGGTAGGACGTGGCGTAGGTGGGGCCGGGCGCGCCGTACCCGGGACCGAGAATGCGGTCCTCGGTCACCGCCACCGCGGTGAACTCCGTGGTGCCGCTGGCGGTGAGCCGCTGGCCGAACCCGTCCCAATCATCGTGCTGGCGTACACCTTCGGCGTTCGCGTCGACCAGCACGCCGACTCGCTCGCCGTCCCGATCCGCCGCCACCAGAATCTGATCGGCGTACAGCGAACCGGTGCTGTAGAACTTCGTACCGTCGAGCCGCCAGTGCTCCCCGTCGCGGGTCAGCCGGGTCCGGTAGCGGTCGACCGCGCCGACGCCCGGCTCGGTGATGGCGTTGCCGACCAGCGTGCCGTCGGCCACCGCCCGCAGCCAGTGCTCGCGCACCGGTCCGGGGGCGGCCAGCAGTTGATCCTCGACGAATGCGAACTGCACTCGAAGCGCCTGCGGCAGATTCGATTCCGCGGCGGCCAGTTCGATCAGCAGCCGGAACAGCTGGCGCACCGTCACGCCGTAGCCACCGTCGGCCACCGGCACCCGCAGCGCGCCGAACTTGGCCGCGCGCAACCAGTTCACCTCGTCGAACGGCAGTCGCCGGTCGATCTCGCGGGTCACCGCGCCCGCGGCGATGCGCTCGAAGATCGGGCCGAAGATGGCGTCGAGTTCGGCGTCGGTCGTGGTCTGTGACTCGACGGTGGTCATCGCGTCGCTCCCACCGGCTCGGGGGCGCCCGCGCCGGAGGCCAATTCGGCTTCCAGTTCGCGCACGATCGGCAGCACGTTCTTCCCGAAGTACTCGACTTCCTCGTGGTAATGCAAGAATCCGAGCAGCAGCAGGTTCACCCCGCGCTTCTTGTACTCCACGATCCGGTGCGCGATCTGCTCGGGCGTGCCGATGAGCTTGGAGCGGAAGCCGTCGTTGTACTGCACCAGGTCCTCGAAGCTGGAGTCGGCCCACATGCCGCGCTTGTCGCCGGTGGAGCTGCCCGCCTGCTGGACCGCGCCCCGGAAGCCCTCCACGGCTTCGGGATCGGCCTTGGCGATGATCTCGCGCAGGGTCTCCTTCGCCTCGGCCTCGGTGTCGCGGGCGATGAGGAAGCCGTTGAGTCCGAAGCGGACCGTGCGGCCGTGCTCGTCGGCCGAGGCGCGGACCTCGGTGATCTGCTCGGTGATGCCGTCGAAGTCCTTGCCGTTGCTGAAGTACCAGTCCGAGACGCGCCCGGCCATGGCGCGGGCGGCGGTGGAATTGCCGCCCTGGAAGATCTCCGGATGCGGGCGGCCCTCCGAGGCAAGGGGTTTGGGCTTGAGGTCGTAGCCGCGCAGGCGGTAGAAGTCGCCGGCGAACTGGGCCGACTCCTCGGTCCAGCTGCGGCGCAGCACCTCGATGAACTCCTCCGAACGCCGGTAGCGCTCGTCGTGTTCGAGCCACGGTTCGCCCAGTGCGGTGAATTCGCCCTTGAACCAGCCGCTCACCACGTTGACCGCGGCGCGGCCGCCGGAGAGGTGATCGGTGGTGGCGATGAGCTTGGCCAGGACCGCCGGCTGCCAGAAGCCGGGATGCACGGCGGCGATGACCTTGAGGCGTTCGGTGGCCAGCAGGAGCGCGAGGCTGAAGCTCGTCGACTCGTGCTGGTAGGCGGCGCCGTAGCTGGCCATGTAGCGGACCTGGGTGAGCGCGTACTCGAAACCGTTGTTCTCGGCGAGTACGGCGAGTTTCCTGTTGTACTCGTAGCCCCAATCGGTGCGCTGCTCGATATTCGAGACGACGAGGCCGCCGCTCACATTCGGCACCCAATAGGCGAATTTCAAGGGTTCGGCGTAGATGTCATTGTGTTTGTCCGCGGACACAGGGCTTCTCCATCGTGAAAGTCGGTGAACTGGAAGGAATTCCCGCGCGCGCAGTGTGGCGCGATCAGGAAGTGCCGCGACAACAGCTCTGGTTGCTCATGATCACCAGCCTAGGAGTAGTGAAATGTACTGTCCAACAGGCAAATTCGACTCCGTGATAAGTTTTCCCTACCACGCGGGGCAGGCTGCGGTCAGGCCGCTCGCGCGCCAAGGGAACCCGCCCGCCGGACCAGGACGTCGTGCAGTGAACGCGCCGCGTGCGGCAGCGCCCCGGATTTGCGCCGCTGTGCCACCAGCATTACCTCGGTGGCGCGGCAATCGAGCGGACGCCAGGTGATCACGCCGCTCTGTTCGAGTGGATCACCGGCGATGCTGTAGTCGGGAAGAACGGTGACCCCCAAGCCATTCGCCACCATGATCTTGCCCATTTCCGCGCCGTCGGTGGAATAGGAGAACAGCGGTTGCCGCCCGTCGAGCAGCCGGTGCACGAAACGGTGCATGACGTATCCGGACCGCATGACGATCAGCGATTCGCCCAGCAGATCCTCGACCCCGACCTCGGGCAGTCTCGCCAGCCGGCTGTCCGGCCGCACGCACACCACCGGCCGGCCCCGCAGCAGCTCGGTGCTGTGGAACTCCGGCGCGAGATCGTCACCGTGCAGGTAGTTCACCAGTCCTAGATCGAAACTGCCCTCGCGCAGCGCGGTGTGGATCTCGGACTGCTGCGCGTCCACCACTTCCACCTGCGTCTGCGGATGCGCCTCCCGGAACTCCCGGATCGCGGGCAGCACCAGCGACACCGTCGCGGCGTTGACGGTCCCCACCCGGACCATGCGACTGACCCGGTGCTGCTCGTCGGCCGCGCGCCGCAGCAGGTCCACCGCCTCCACCACCTGCGCGATATACGGCAGCAGCTCCCGCCCCTGATCACTGACCCGCGCCCCCGACCGCCGCCGGTCCAGCAGGTCGACCCCCAGCTCCCGCTCCAGGTTCCGCAGCGTCTCACTCAGCGCCGGCTGCGACAGGTGCAGTTCCTCGGCGACCCGCCGCAACGACCCCAGCCGGGTCACCGCCTGAAAGTATTCGAGCTGCTCGATCCGCATGGTCCCTCTTCGTCGGTCGCTACTCCCGCATGCTCTCCCGCATCGAGTGTGCGCGCCGATGCCGGACGGTTGCAGGGTTGCGATCACCGAGAGTCGATGCCCGCCGAGGTGTCGGAACGACGTCGACGTGCCGCTGGGCCGGTGGCCGGAATCGGGCTACGAGCGCGCGCCGCGCCGTTCCAGCAGGACGGTGTCGCGCCACGTGCCGCCGAGTTGCGCGATCCGCTCGCGGACGCCAATCGTCCGGAAACCGGACTGATGATGCAGCGCTATCGCGGCTCGGTTCTCGGGGAAGATCGAGGACTGCAGGGTCCACAGGCCCGCCTCGTCGGCGGCGATGACCAGGGTGCGAGCCAGGGCTTTGCCCACGCCGCGGCCGCGTGCGGCGGCGGCGACGTAGATCGCGGTGTCGGCGACGCCGTCGAGGTACCCGCGGGTCGAGACCGGGCTCAGGGCGGCCCAGCCGACCACCCGGCCGTCGATCTCGGCGACCCATCGGTGATCGGGTAGCCACCGGCGCTCCAGTTCGTCGCGAGTCGGCGGTTCGCTCTCGAATGTGGCGTTGCCCGTGTCGATTCCCTCGGCGTAGATGCGGCGGACCGCCTCCCAGTCGGCATCGTTCAGGGCGCGGACCGAGACGTCGCCGGGGACGTTGTCGGGGCAGCACGGTCGCGCGGGGAGTACGCCCATGACCGCGTCGGCCGCGTGCGGGAGGCCGGTGCAGCAGGCCGGGTTGATCGCCACGACCGTGCTGGTGCGGTCCTTGTGGACGTTGACGAACCCGACATCGACCAGCTTGCGCACGTGGTGCGAGACCGTGGGCTGACCGACGCCGAGCGCCTCGGCCAGTTCGCCGACCGTGATGCCCGCGGGCCGGGTGGCCACGTGGTGTAGCAGGCGCACGCGGGTCGGATCGGCCAGGCAGGCGAACCAGGCCGCGTAGGTGGTCGCTTCGGCGATCGGCAGCGTGTCCACGCGATGGTCGGTGCGTACGACAGGCATATCCAGCGACGTCATGGCTCCCACTATATCGATACACATCGATGGTTGCCTTCATCGACATCTATCGATACAGTTCGTTCATTCAATCGATGAGCATCGATGAAAGGGACTTCTGATGAACGAGCTGCCCGTTGTCGTGGTGGGAGCCGGGCCGATCGGCCTGGCCGCCGCGGCCGAACTGCGTGAACGCGGACTGACCCCGCTGGTGTTCGAGCGCGGCGCCACCGCGGGCGCGGCGGTGGCCGGATGGAACCACGTCCGGCTGTTCTCCCGCTGGGGTGAGCTGGTCGCACCGGCCGCGCGCCGCCTGCTCGAGGCCGCCGGATGGACCGCCCCGCAACCGGATTCGTACCCGACGGGACAGGAATGGGCCGGTGACTACCTGATCCCGCTCGCCGCGGCGCTCGGCGACGACGTCGTGCGGACCGGGACCGAGGTGATCGGCGTGGCAAGGCGCGGGCGTGATCGAGTGGTGGACGCCAGCCGCGACACCGAGCCGCTCTCGGTGCGGGTGCGCCGAGCCGACGGCCGCGAGGAGCGATTCCTGGCCCGCGCGGTGATCGACGCCTCGGGCACCTGGAACGCGCCGAACCCGCTCGGCGGCGACGGCCTGCCCGCGCTCGGCGAGCACACCGCCGCCGACCTCATCTCCTACCGGGTGCCGAATCTCGACGACGCCGCTGTCCGGGCCGAGTACGCGGGCAAGCACATCGCCATCGCGGGCAGTGGCCACTCGGCGCTCGGCGCGATCGTCGCGCTGGCCGGGGTGGCCAAAACCGTTCCCGGAACCCGAATCAGCTGGCTCCTGCGCCGGGGCGAGGTCGGCAACACCTTCGGCGGCGGCGCCGACGACCAGCTGCCCGCGCGCGGCGCGCTGGGCCAGCGGGCCAAGGACGCCCTCGAGACCGGCCTGCTCGCGGTGGTGGCCGGATTCCGCACCGCCGCGGTCGAATCCGAGCCCGACGGCCGGCTGACGCTGGTATCCGAGGCGGGCGCGCGGCTCGAGGGCGTCGATCGCGTCGTCGCGCTGACCGGCTTCCGTCCGGAACTGTCGTGGCTCTCGGAAATTCGGCTGAACCTGGACCCGGTGCTGCAGGCCCCGGCCGAGCTGGCTCCGCTGATAGATCCGAACGTGCATTCCTGCGGAACGGTGTATCCCCATGGGGTGAAGGAACTCTCGCATCCGGAGCCCGGCTTCTACCTCGCCGGGATGAAGAGCTACGGCCGTGCCCCGACCTTCTTGGCGCTGACCGGTTACGAGCAGGTGCGCAGCATCGCGGCCGAACTGGCCGGTGACCACGAGTCCGCCGTCCGGGTGGAGCTGACCCTGCCCGACACCGGGGTGTGCGGCGGTGCGGGCGTATTCGACGAACCCGGCGCCGCCGCGCCCGAGAGCGCGGGCGGCTGCTGCGGATCCCCGGCACCGCAACCGATCACCCTGGGCGTGGGCAACTGACTCGATGATCTCCACCGACAACGACGCGTGGACCGGCACTCTCGATCGTGCCGGTCTGCGCCGGGTCCTGGCCGTGCTGTGCCTGACCGAAATCACCAGCTGGGGCATCCTGTATTACGCGTTTCCCGTACTGGCGGTGTCCATCTCCCGCGACACCGGCTGGTCGCTGCCGGCGATCACTGCGGCGTTCTCGCTCGGTCAACTCCTCGCGGCGCTGACGGGTATTCCCGTGGGGCGCATCCTCGATCGCGTCGGACCGCGCGTGGTCATGACGGCCGGGTCGGTCTTCGCGGTGCCCGCGCTCGTGATGGTCGCGCTCGCGCCGAATATCGTTGTGTTCTATGCCGGTTGGTTCCTGGCCGGGCTGGCGATGGGCGCGGTGCTCTACCCGCCCGCGTTCGCGGCGCTGACCCGCTGGTGGGGCGAGGACCGGTTGAAAGCGCTGATGATCCTCACCCTGGCCGCAGGTCTCGCCAGCACCGTGTTCGCGCCGCTGACCGCCGCGCTCGAGCAGGGTACGGACTGGCGCACAACGTATCTGGCGCTCACGGCGATCCTGGCGGTGGTGACGATCCCGACCCACTGGTTCGGGTTGCGCGGTCCGTGGCCTCATCCACCCGCGCCGCTCCACGAATCGTTCGACGATCACGCGGGCATCGCCCGCAGCCGCGCCTTCGCCCTGCTCGTGATCACCCTGTGCCTGGGCGCGTTCGCGACCTCCGCCGGTGTATTCACTCTGGTTCCGCTGCTACAGGAACGCGGCTTCTCACCGACCCTGGCCGCGCTCGCGCTGGGCCTCGGCGGCGCCGGTCAGGTGCTGGGCCGCATCGGCTATCTGCCGCTGGCCGCGCGCAGTACGGTCATGACCCGCACCCTGGTCATCCTCACCGCCACCGCCGTCGCCACCGCGCTGCTCGGCGTCGTCACCGGCGTCACGGCGTTGATCGCGGTCTCGATCGGCGCGGGCCTGGTCCGCGGGATCTTCACCCTGGTGCAGGCGACCGCGATCACCGACCGCTGGGGCGCAACGCATTACGGGCGACTCAACGGCATCCTGTCCGCGCCGGTGGTGATCGTGATGGCCCTCGGGCCGTGGGCGGGCACGGCGTTGTCGGCGTGGACCGGCAGCTTCGCTCGCGCCTACCTCGTGCTGGGCGCCATCGCGCTGCTCGCGGTCGGTACGGGCGCACTGGCCAAGACGCGCGCGGTGCCGTCGGCGGGGTAGGCGGTCGCGGGTGCCGTTCCGAATCAGTCGGCCGGGTCGACCGCCAGAAAGCTCAGGTAGGCCGGGTGATCCGGATCCAGTACCACGGACTGGCCGGCGATCTTCCGGCGCAGGGCGGGCGGGAGCCAGTGGCGGGGGAAGCTCGCCGGCGCGATGGCTACCCGCAGGCGGTGGCCCGCGCGCAGGACGGCCTCGGTCGGGTTGATGTCGATATCGATGTCGAACGGTTCGCCGGGGACCACGGGCAGGACCGAATCCGCGCGTAGCGGGTGCAGCGGGGAGATCATTTCACCGTCTAAGTAGGTGCTGTTCTTCTCGTCGATCGCGCGCAACGAGGACAGCAGTGCGCCGCGGGTCAGGGCCGCCGACGTGCCGTCGGGCTCGACATCGGTGACCGTGACCGACCAGAACGCCTCCGTCCCAGCGGTTTCCACGCGCAGGTGCAGATTCAGGGGGCCGCTCAGGACCAGGTCCGCGGGCAACGGCGCCGTGGTGAAGGTGACGGCCGCGGCCTCGGCCCGGCGATCATCGGGCCTGCGGTCGCGGCGCAGCAGGCCGGCCATGCCGAGTGCCATGACCGAGGTGTTGCTGGACGCCAGGTGGCCGCGCCCGGTGGGCAGCGGCACGTGGACGGGGTCGGCGGGCGGGGCGCTCTCCAGTGACCCATCCGCTCCGGCGTGCGGGGCGGAACCGCTGGGGTCGGCAGAGAGGTAGAGGCGGTGCACGGTCGCGGCGGGATCGGGAAAACTCGGCCGTGCCACCCACCCGCCGCCGCCTTGCGCGCGAACCGTCACCGGCCCGAAGCGGTCGATGCCGTTGTCGATTCCTCTGAGCCAGTGGTCGAACCAGGCGCACTGCAACTCGTCCAGAGCCGCCGGATTGCCCGGTTCCCCGAAGCCGGAACCGAAGCTGATGTGATAGCCGTCATCGACGAGCACCTGCTTCGCGCCGCCGTCGAGCGGAATGCGGTCGTACATGCGGAAATTGGAGCGGTTGTAGACGTCGTGCCAGGCCCCGTGGATCCAGGTGGCCGCCGAGATCTCCTCGAAGCGAGCGGTTCTGGCGGCCCACTGATCGTTGAGGAAGGCATCCGGGTGCGCCTCACCGGTGGCGATGCGGGCGGCCCAGCCCATACCGCTGAACGGGCTCCGGAGCCGATCGCGCAGGTACGGCGCGAGGATCCGATTGCGCACCATGCCACGCGCGGAGGGGAGCCATTTCGCGGCGTTCACCCCTGCCATCCACAACCCCATGCCCGGCGTCGGCACGCCGCCGGTCAAACCGAGTTCGCGCATCGGATCCTCGCCGCCGACGATCGCGAAGACCGCGTCCAAGCCCTCGGGCCGATGACCGGCGGCGATCAGGGCGGCGATGGCGCCGTAGGACACGCCCGTCACCGCGAGATGCCCGTCGCACCAGGGCTGTTCGCGAATCCAGGCCAGCGTCTGCACGTAGTCGAGTTGCTCGCGCGGTGCGAAGAAGTCCCAGACGCCGGTGGAGGATCCGGTGCCGCGCACGTCCACCACCAGACTCGCGTACCCGCGTTCGACCAGGGTGCGGTTGGTCGCCCACACGTCCACCGCCCCGCCCGCCGGAGTATGCAGCACATCGCGACCGGTGAATCGGCGCCGATCCGACCCGGCTCCCGCACCGGCAACCCGCCGCGCGCTCCCCGCGACCCGCGCGGCGACCCGGTTCGCGAGCCGGTTGTAGGGCGTGAAGTTCACGACCACCGGAAACGCCCCGCTCTCGGGCGTATCCGGCGTGCGCGCGGGCCGAATCAGGTCCGCGCACAACACGACACCGTCGGACATCTCGATGGCGACCGTCGGGTCCAGGTGCGCCGCAGGGTACCGGGCGGGTCCGATGTCGAATCGCGCGTCGGGCGGCAGGGCCGGCGATCCGGGGTGCGAGGGCACGGACATGGGCGGTCCTCCGACATCATCGTCTCGGCGGCATACGGACTATCCGTCTGAGACAACAGTCGGACAGATTCATGGTGCACGACCCGGCGCGCTCCGGGCAGTGCATCAGCGGCAGAAAAACGAAGTCGGTCTTTGGCTCGACGCACAACGCCGGGCCGTGCGGCCCCGCGTCACCGGTTACCGCTCGCAGGACCGGGATTCGAAGCTCGACCGGGCGGTGTAGCTCACGGTGGGCAGGTAGGGCCCGTGACGTCGACTTCGCCACGGAGCACCGGGAAGTACTGCTCGCTCGAATCCGGTGTCGGGCATGATGTTCCGGATTGAACCCGCAGCTGCGGACGTGGCACCGCCGGGCGAGGATTCATCCCGGCCTCGCGTCAGGCGGTTTCGCGAACCACCAGCTCGGGCAGCAGCAGCGTCCGGGTGGGCGCCTGCCCGCCGGAATCGATCAGCGAGCGCAGGATCTCCGACGCGCGGCGCCCGGACTCCGCGAACTGCTGGCGGATCGTGGTCAGCCCGAGGCCCTCGGCGAGCGGGCCGTCGTCGAAACCCGCCACCGCGACCGCGCCGGGCACGGACACCCCTGCGGCGCGCAGGCCGGTGAGAAAACCCGCGGCCAACACATCGTGGTGGGCGATGACGGCCGACGGGCGATCGGTGCGTGCTGCGAAATCTGCGGCGAACCGGCGGGCCGCGTCGAAGTGGTTGTCCGGCAGGACGAGTTCCTCGACATCGCCGCCGCCCGCGGCGCGCAGCGCGCGTCGCATGCCGTCGCGCCGGAGCATGGCCGCGGAGACGAAACCGCCCGCGCGCTGGGGCTCGTGGAGATAGGCCAGGCGCTCGTGGCCGCGCTCGAGCAGATGGGTGGCCAGGGTGTACCCCGCGGCCTCGTCGTCGAAGGTGACCGAACTGAAGGCGGGATGGGCCGAGTCGACCAGCACGGTCGGGGGACCCCAGCGCCGCAGCCGGTCCGCGCCCTGTTCGCCCAGCGGCACGCCCATGATGAGGAGTCCGTCGACATCGCCGCGCACGGGCAGGGTTTCCAGCAGCGGCGTGCTGGTCTCGGCCGCCGACGGCGCGTCGTGTACGACCACTTCGACATCGGCCGGGCCGAAGGTGTCCAGGATGCCGATCAGCCGGGTGCGGTAGGTCTCGTAGCTGCTGAAGGGGGCCAGCACCGCGATTCTGCCGACCCGGCGGCGGGCGCGTTCGGAGGACGTCGCGCCCGGGCGGTAGCCGAGCTCGCCGGCGACCTCGATGATCCGGTCGCGGGTCGCGGGCTTCACGCGGTCGGGGTGATTGAGCGCGAGCGACACCGTCGAGATGCTCACTCCGGCCGCCTCGGCCACCTGGTAGATCGTCACGCTCGAATGCCCCACGCTCTCACCCTATTCCATGGTCCGAACCCGGCTTCGCCGTGTTTGTTGACGCACGTCACAATCGAACGTAGAGTTCTTCGTAGAAGCACTTCGATGGAGGTTGAATGCCAGATTACATGCGTTTGGCCGCATCGGCGGGATGCGAACCGCCGGTCCTGGACTGGCTCGCCGCCAACCTGCGAATCTCCGCGGGGCTGCCCGGTCTCACGTCGCCGGACCGATCCGTGCGGCGCGCGGCGGCGCGCGAACTGTCCGACGCGCTCGCCGAGCGCTTCACCGTTCCCGGCCCGCCGGACTGCGAGGTCACCGAGTACTCGGTGCCGACGCGCGCCGGGCACATCACCGTCGTGCACTACCGGCCGCCGCTCGCCGACCGGCCCCGCGCGGCGCATCTCGGCTTCCACGGCGGCGGCTTCGTCATCGGCAGCGTGCACGAGTCGATCAACGATCGGCTGTGGCGCACCCGCGCGGTCGCCGGTGGCCTCGACGTCTTCGATGTCGACTACCGGCTCGCCCCCGAGCACCCCTTCCCGGCCGCGATCGAGGACGGCATCGACGCGCTGCGCTGGCTGCTCGACCGGACCTCGGAGTTCGGTATCGACCCCGCGCGCATCGGCGTCGGCGGCAGTTCCGCCGGCGGCAACCTCGCGGCCCTGGTCGCCGTGCACGCCCGTGACCTCGGAATCCGGCTCGACCACCAGGTATTGGAAGTCCCGGCAGCCGCCTTCGATATCGAGGACGACGAGTCGTACCGCGCCTACGCCGAACTCAACAACCTCGGCGCCGAACTGGCCGCGCTGCGCACCGATTACCTCGGAGCCGCCCGTCCGGACTCGGGCTGGGCCACGCCCGCCGAGGTACCGGATCTCACGAATCTTCCACCCGCACTGGTCATCACGGCCGAACTCGACCCGCTGCGCGACTGCGGCATCGCCTACGCCGACCGGCTCGCCGCGGCCGGTGTACCGGTGCGGAGCTGGTGTGCCCCGGGGCAGTTGCACGGCACCGCCGCGATCACCGAGATCTCCGCCATCGCCCGTGATTGGCAGGACCGCGTCGCCGGTTTCCTGCGCAGCCGTAGCGAATCGACCGCGCCCGCCGCCCGCTGAGGAGACCCGACATGCCACTCGACGCAGCCATCGTTCGCGCCCTGACCGAACTGGGTGTTCCCCTGCCCGAACCGACCACCGATCCGGGCGAACAGCGCAAGCGGGCCTGGGAATTCGAGCAGGCGGTCTTCCCGCACATCGGGCTGCCCGGCCCCGCGCTGCGGACCCGTGATCAGCTCGTTCCGGTGGAGGGCCACCCGGATGTCACCGTGCGCCTGTACTACCCGGACACCGCCGCGACCGCTCTCCCGGTCTCGCTGTTCTTCTACGGCGGCGGCTTCATCCAGGGCGGCCTGCATCATCCCGCCACCGATGCCCAGTGCGCCCGCCGCGCCGCCGACGCCGAGGTGGTGGTCGCCGCCGTCGATTACGCGCTCGCCCCCGAACACCCCTTCCCCGCCGCGCTGGAACAGGGGTACGCCGCGCTCGACTGGCTTGTCCGCGAAGGTGATTCACTCGGCATCGATCCGGCCCGAGTGGGCCTGTGGGGCCAGTCGGCGGGCGGCAATCTGGCCGCGGCGCTGACCCTGCTCAATCGGGATCGCGCCCGGCACCCGCTGCGGCAGCAGATCCTCGAGGTCCCCTTCCTCGACCTGACCGACGATCCGGCCGAACGCGATGTGAGCGAAGCGGCTCCCGCGGAACGGGATTCGCTGGAGACGATTCTGAGCTGGTACCTGCCCGATCGCTCGCTGTGGCGCGATCCGCTCGTATCGCCCCTGCGCGCAGCCGATCTCACCGGGCTGCCCCCGGCCTACATCCTGACCGCCGGATGCGACGTGATCCGCCACGACGGCGCGCGGTACGCGGCGGCGTTGTCCGCGGCCGGGGTGCCGGTCTCGGCGATCGAACTGCTCGGACTGCCGCACAACGGCGCCCTCTTCGAACGCGTGTCACCCACCGCCCGCACGGCGGGCGTCGTCGTGGTGGACGCGCTGCGCGCGCTGCACGACTGAGATTCCGCTCCACCCTTTGGAAGACAATGATGTCCGAAATCGAATCCATGCCCGACACCGATGCCGCCGAACTGCCGGGCAGCACACAGTCGTCGCTGTTCCTGCCCACCCTGGTACTGGCCTACTTCGGCGCTGCCCTGGCCGCGCTGTCGGCGGGATTCGTCAGCATCCCGCTGCGGCTCGCCGAACTCGATCCCGCCCACAAATCCGATCTGCTCTCGCTGACGGTCGCCGTGGGCGGCGTGGTGATCATCCTCGTCTCGGCGCCGCTCGGGCGCATCAGCGACGTCTCCACCTCCCGGGCCGGTATCCGCCGCCCGTTCATCCTCGGCGGTGCGCTAGTCAGCACCTTCGGCCTGGCGGTGCTCGCGCTCGCGCCGAGCGTGCCCGCCATCATCGGCGGCTGGGCCATCACCCAGGCCGGCTTCGGCGCGACCACCATGGCGCTGAACGCGCTACTGGCGGAACAGATTCGCACTCGCATCCGCGCGCGAGTCGCGGCCGCGTTCGGCATGAGCACCGCGCTCGCGCCGGCGCTGGGCAGCTGGCTGATCGGCGCGCTGCCCGATGATCCCGTGTTCTGGTTCGGCATTCCGGCGGTGCTCTCGCTGCTGACCAGCATCGCCATGGTGCTGGTGCTGCGCGACATCGTGCGCACCGTGCCCGTGCCGATCGATCCGCGCGGTCTGCTGCGCAGCTACTGGATCAACCCCATCCGGTATCCGGATTTCGCGTGGGCATGGCTGTGTCGGCTGCTGGTGACGCTCGCGCTGGTATCGGTGGCGACGTATCTGCTGTATCTGCTCACCGACCGGCTCGGCCTGAGCGAAGACGACGCGACCACGGCGCAGGGCGGCGTCATCGGCGTCATGTTCGCCGCCAGTGTTCTCACCAGCGTGCTGTTCAGCTGGATCTCCGATCGCACGGGACGGCGCAAGGTGATCGTGTACTCCTCGGCGCTGTTCACCGCGCTGGGCTTGCTGGTCACGATGTCGGCGAGCGAACTGGTGGTCTTCACCCTGGGCATCGCGCTGGTCGGTATGGGACAGGGCGCGTTCGTCTGCGTCGACGTCGCCATGATGACCGAATTGCTGCCCGACTCACCGGATTCCGGGGCGGGCGCCGGACTGGCCGTCATCGCCCTGTCGTACCAGCTGCCCCAGCTCCTGCTGCCGGTGGTGGCCACACCCCTGCTGGCGCTCGGCGACGCCGGGCCCAACTACTCCGCGCTGTTCGCCGGCGCGATCGTCGCCGCCGTGCTCGGCGGACTGGTTGTTCTTCCGATTCGGACGGTGCGGTAATGAAGCGAAACATCGGATCCACGGGTATGGCCCGGCGCGCAACGACTTCGACGCGACCGCGCAGGCTGCTCGCCGCGGCCGTCGTCGGCATCGCACTCGCGTGCGCCGCGACACCTGTCACGGCGCAACCGCCCGGTGCGGCCGCGGCGATCCTCGACCGGCAGTGGCTGACCCCGCGCACACTGCGCATCACCGTCGCCACGGACGCCTTCGCCGCACCGGTGCCCGTCGAGATCACCTTCCCGGCCGGCTACGACGCCGACGGTGACCGGCGCTGGCCGGTGACCTACTACCTGGGCGGAACCGCGCACGACGAGACCACCTTTCGTTCCTACGAGGGCGAAGACGTCACCGCGGCGTACCCGTCGCTCGTCGTCTCCCCGCGCGGCGACGCCGGGTACTGGTCCGACTGGCTCGGTGTGGGCGGAGCCTTCGCGCCGAAGTACGAGTCGTTCGTGATCGAGCAGCTCGTTCCGCTGATCGACGCGAGCTTCCGGACCATTCCCGAGCGCTCGCACCGCGCGATCATGGGGGAATCCATGGGCGGCTTCGGAACCATGATGCTCGGCGCCCGGCATCCGGACCTGTTCGCCGCCGCGGCAAGCCTGTCCGGCGTTCTCGACACCAACCTCCCGATCACCTGGGACCTGCTGGCGATATCCCCGCGCCTGCAGAACGAGGCGGGCGACGCGATCTACGGTTCGCGCGCGGCGCACGAAATCCGCTGGCGCGGGCACAATCCGGCGGATCTGGCGGGCAACCTCGCCGCCGTGGACCTGCAGCTGTACACCGGCAACGGGGTGTACGACCCCGCCGGCGGCGAAACCCAGGTCGAAGCCTCGGTCGGGTGTCCGCTAGAGGGCGGCATCATCAACCCGGCGAGCCGCAGCATGCACGCGGTCCTGACGGATCTGGGCATCGCGCATCGCTGGGTGGAGCTGCCCTGGGGGTGTCACGGCGTCGCGCTGTTCGAAGCGCAGATGCGGCAGGCGATCGAGCGTTTCGAGCAGGTCTTCACCGCCCCGGCGGCGGCCCCGGCCGTCTTCGACTTCCGGTCGATAGAACCGTCTTACGACATCTGGGGCTGGTCGGTGGAGGCGGATCCGAAACGCGCCCTCGAATTCCTCGACCTGCGTGCGGTGAGTGCGGACGGATTCACCGTCAGCGGTTCCGGCGCGACCACGATCACCACACCCCCGATCTTCCGGAGCACGCCGACGGTCACCGTCGACGGCAAAGCCACGGCCGTGACCGTGGACGCGGCGGGCAGACTCACCATCCCCGTCGATCTGGGCGCGGCGAACGAGCGTCAGCAGTACACCCCTGGAGTGAGCACCGAGGTCCGCTCCGCCACGGTGCGGATCCTGCGGAGCTGAACCGTATGGGTCACCCTGTGCGACAGGGTGACCGAGGTGTCGATGACCCGTCTTTGCGCACTGTGCACAACCTCGATGCTGGTCAGGGCCGTCCAGCCGTAGCGCAGGCAGTCGGCGGAGCAGTTCGGCGATAACGCCCTGAACGGTGTCAATGGGCGCGAAGCAGTCAATTTTTGGGGCATCCCCATCGCATTTCGCCGAGCGGACCGATACTGTCCGGTACAGCTGAGATTGTGGAGCTGCTGGTTCGTCGATGGGGACTGCGGGCATATGTTCGACTGGGATTTGCTGAGGAACACCTCCAGCGTGCACGTCATGACGCTGCTCGCCGAGGAGCGGGGAATGTCGGCCGCGGCATGCCTGTCCGGAACGAATCTGGCGCCGGAGGCGATCCTCGACCCGCACTCGGAAATCACTGCCCGCCAAGAACTCACGGTGGTGCGCAACCTGATCGCCCGTTTCGGGGACGAACCGGGCCTGGGTGTGGAGGCGGGCAGTCGCTATCACATCTCGCTGTACGGCCCCTGGGGACTGGCCATGCTCGCCAGTCGTACCTTGCGCGAATCGATCGAGGTGGCGCTGCGCTACGTGGAATTGGCCTTCGCGTTCGGGCAGGTTCGATTCGAGGAGACCGACTCCGAGGCACGGCTGATCTTCGATGATCACGAAATACCCGAGGACGTGCGCGGTTTCCTCACCGAGCGCGTCATCACCGGCATCCGGATGATCGGGCGCGAACTGTTCCCCGCCGGTGTTCCCTTCCACCGCGTGACCTTTCGGCACGCCGGCCCGGCCGACATCGCACGCTATCGCGCGGTATTCGGCATCGCCCCGGACTTCGACGCCGCGCGCAACGAGGCCGCTTTCGACAGCGCCTACCTCGATCTGCCGCTGCCGCAGGCGAACGAATGGGCGCGGGGCACCTGTGAACAGCTGTGCCGGGATCTGCTCGCGCGGCGGCGAGCGCGTACGGGCATCGCGGGAACCGTCCGCGATCTGCTGGTGCGCGATCCCGGCCGCATTCCCGACCAGGCGGAGGTGGCGGCCGGACTGTTCATCAGCCCGCGCACCCTGTCCCGGCGGCTCAACGAGGAGGGCACCTCGTTCCGGGCACTGGTGGACGAAGTCCGGCAGGTGCTGTCCGAGGAACTCCTCGAACACACCGAGATGACCACCGAGCAGGTGGCCGCGCGGCTGGGATATGCCGAATCCGCCTCGTTCATCCGCGCTTTCCGGCGCTGGAAGGGCTGTCCGCCCGGTGAGTACCGGCTGCGCCGAGCGCGGCCGGTGACCCTGGTCGGAGCCGGGGCGGCATCGCATGTGTCAGGTCACGGTCAGATCCGCGACCAGTATTCGCGTCACGCGGGATAGTCGCCGCACCCGGGCCGGTAATTCGCCGGCCGCGCTCGCGTCCACGATGCGGGGGCCGGTGAAACGGCGCGCCCTGCGCCGATAGGTCACCTCGCCGCCACCGGCGAGCACATTGCGCACCCAATCCGATCCGGTTCCGTAGGGCAGCGGCACGTAGAGCCTGTCGCGATCGAAGTGCGCGAGTACCGGTGTGGTGAAGGGCTTTCCGGACCTTCGGCCGCGATGATGAATCAGGCTGTAGGGCGGAATCCTGCCGGCGTAGAGCCGGGCGAACCTATTCGTGACTCGGCGATTGAACAGCGCGAGCCACCGCGGCGCGATGCCATCCGAGATCCCAGGCCGATCTGTATTTCGCTGCGCCATAGCCGATTCCACCCTGTCCACGCGAACGTGCGAATCCGCCGAAGGTATCCGTGGTCGGCATCGGAGACCAGATCAATCGCGGTCGGAGAATTGACGTTTTCCGCCGTCATTCGTCTTGTCCGCAGATGTCAACCTCCTGGCATCTCATGGCGCGGTCCCGAGACCCGCTGCGACCTAGCGTTTTCCTGACAGCTCGTTGTTCTTGGCACACAGGAGGATCCGGGTGAAACATTCCCGTCGATTGGCCCGCACGGTCTGCGCCGCGATCGCGGTGACGGCATTCACCGTAGCCGGGAGCGGTGCGATACCGGCGGGCGCGAACCCGGATATCGGCCCGCAGCCGCCGGACCCCGCCTATGTCCTGAATCAGATCGGGGATCTGCTCGGCGGCACCTTGTCCGACGTCGCACGCCCGGGAATGCTCGACTATTTCGTCAAAGCCGGGATCATGACCGTGGCGGGCAACTGGACCGAGGCTTTCGAGGACCTCGCGAAACCGGAGACCTACAACTCGCCCGACGCCACACTGCGATTGGCGAGCGCGGCGCAGCGGATCTTCGACACGCTGGCCCACGTCGAGCCCGCCGGAATCGGATTCCCGCCGCACCCGGACTATCTGCCCGACTGGAATCACGACGGCAACTTCGGCATCGCCGATACAGCGGGACAACTGCTCCCCGGCCTCGAATCGGACACCGTCCTGGACGGGGAATACGACCGGCCCGAGTACACCAGCGCGAAATTTCGCTATCCGTGCCTGAACCCCGACGGCACCGTCTGGTACGAAACCCTGTCCGGCGCTTGCGCTCCGGAGAACTCCGGGGCCGATCTCAAACTCGGCGACGTCCAGAAATTCCGAATCATCAACTCGCGGGGCATATCCATGGCCGCCATGGTGTGGATGCCCTACGGCGCACTGGAATCGGACCGGAAATATCCGGTCGCGGTGGGCGCGCCGGGCGCGGCCGAAGCGATGAACCACATCGGCATGTACGCCCAATCCGCAGCCCGCAACGGCTATATGACCGTCACCTTCGCCCAATCCGGTCAGCCCGACAGCGACGGCAACGCTCTGGACATGGTGCTGCCGCTGCTGAGCGTGCCGGACTGCTTCGCGCCCGGATCCTGCCGCGATGTCCAGGACGCGGTGCGCTGGGTGTTCAACGAACCCATCACCCCCGTCATCGATCTCGGCAACGAGCTGAACAACATTCTCATGGTGCCGCGCGTGAACCGGCAGAACCCGGCCTACGCAGCGGCCGGGGGCGCGAACATCAGCAATCCGTGGATCGAGAAGATGGATCTGAACTGGGTCAATCTCTTCGGGCAATCCGTCGGCGCGGTCGGCACCTCGAACTATCTGAACTGGCAGGTCAAGGGACACGGCATCGACGGCAGGCCACTGCCGAGAATCGCATCGGCATCGGTCATGTCGGGGTATACGGCGCTGGTGACCGACGTGCCGCTGCAGATGCAGACCGCGGATCTCGACATACCGGGGCTGTCGGGCTACGGCCTCACCAACTTCTATCAGCCGTTCTTCAATCCCACCGATGGGCCATTCGGCACGATGGATCGGCACCGCGACATCGTTGCCGGCGGTACGACCGCACCGGTGCAGACCATCGTCTACGAGAGCGGCAGTCACGGCGATTCGATCAATTGGATCGGCGTACCGCGCAACATCACCTCACCCGCGCTCTCGGTGGCGTACTCGATGGACTGGTTCAACTGCCACGGCCGGCCCGATGCCGATGCCGCCGCCTGCGCCGCGCTGAGCACACCGCGCGCGGGTCTATCGCGAGCCTTCGCCAGCGAGTACTCCCCGCAGGGCAGCGCGGGTCCCACCCTGTGCCTGCGCATTCCGGATCGTGCCTCCATCGGCCAGATGATTCGGCCCGAATGGTTCATCGACGCGATCAACGGCCGCCCGCGCTACAGCTGCACGGCGCAGGGCTGAGATCATTCCTTCTGTTTCGAGAGGTTCTCCATGTCTGGAGCACAACGACTGTGGGCGGCGAGTGCGGTGCTCGCGCTCGCGGTGAGCGCGATCGCCGCCGGGCAGGCCGGCGCACAGGTGGCACCCGGATCGCATTCCGGCTCTTCGGAAGGCGCTGATCCGATCTTCGGGGAATCAGCGCAGTACCGCGTGGGCGGTCTGGGCCCGGCCGTGGGCGGGCAGACCATGGCATACGCCGATTTCGACGGAGACGGCGACACCGACGTGGCCGCCACCGGGGTGGTCGACGGAGTGGGTGTGCTGTTCGGTGACGGCCGGGGCGCACTGCGGCGAAATCAATTCGTACACACCGAAATCGGTGCGAACGCGGTGCAAACCGGGGATCTGAACGGTGACGGCGCGGCGGATCTGGTTGTCACCAACTTTCTGAGCATCTCGGTACTGCTCAACGATGGCCGCGGCAACTTCGCGGTGGATCGGACCTACGCCACCGACATCAATCCCGATGTCACCTACCGCACCGGCGGCATCCCGTTCGGTATCGCGCTGGCGGACTTCGACAACGACGGTGCGCTGGACCTGGCCTTCAACAATCTGGCGCCGGTGCCCGGTGGGGTGGGCATCATGCGCGGAGACGGATTGGGTCACTTCGCCGCACCGCAGTGGCGCGGAGTCGGACTCGGCAAGGCCAGCGTCATCGCCGGCGATCTGAACGGGGACGGCTACGCCGATCTGGCCATGCACGATCTGGCGACCTCGGGAGTGTGGGTGCTGTTGAACGACCGGTGGGGCGGATTCGACGCCCCGCGGTGGAATCTCGCAGCGTTGCCGAGTGAGGATCTGAAGCTCGCCGACGTCGACGGAGATGGTGCGCTGGATCTGCTCACGGCCAACATCGCGGGCTTCAGCGTCAGCGTGCACTGGGGTGACGGGCGCGGCAACTTCGGGCCACCGCAGCTCATCGGATCGGCCGCCGCGCCGTGTGCGGTGGCAGTGGGGGATTTCGACGGCGACGGTGTCATGGATATTGCTGCCGGACAGTACATTCCATCCACGGCCATGATCTTCAAGGGCAATGAGCGACGCGGTTTCGACTACGTCGAGCAGCACACCATCGGCCTCGGCCCGCAGGCTCTGGAAGCCGTGGATCTCACCGGCGACGGCCGACTCGATCTCATCAGCATGTCCAGCCTGTCCGAGGACGTGGCGGTCATGATCAACCGCAGTAGCGAAAGAGGCTGACACAGTGCGCAATTCTCTTCTGGTACCTGCCATCGCACTCGGCGTCTTCGCGGCCGCGGCGACCAGCGCGGTGCCGAGCGCGACCGCGCTGGAACCGACGCTGTCTTTCGGATCGAGCCTGGGCGGCACGAGCCTCAATCACTTCACCACCGTGCCCAGCGGTGCGCTGTTCGACGGCGATATCGTCACCCTGGCGCCGAGTGTCAACGCGGGGATCATCGGTGTTCTCGCCGATGCCACGCCATTCGATGGCTTCTGCGCCACCGGCACATTCGTATTCGAGGCCAAGAGCGGGGCGAAGGAGGAAGTGCTCGTCGGTACCTCGTGCGGTAGTCCACTGCCGTATCTGGCGGTCGCTGTGAGGGCAGCGGGCGACTACGCCGAAGTCTGTGCGGTGGTAGAGATTGCCGCCCAGCCTGGCAATGGGAACGACCCCGTGCAGCGGACCGAGAATTGCTTCCGATTCCCGAACGATGCGACAACAGCCGCGCCGCCGCTGCTGCCGCCCTTCAATTTCAACGCGCAGATCCTCGGCTTCGATTTCAAGCACACCAACCAGTTTCCCGCGGGGGTTATCTACGACGGCGCGACCTGGGCGGTGAATCCGGAGTGGAACATTCTGACCATCGGGTGGCTGGCGGATTTGGCGCCGTTCTTGAACGGCGACTGTGCGGAGGCGGCGGTGGTATTCGAGACGAAAGGCGGTGAACAGGAGGTGCATTCGCTGGCGCGGGCGTGTTCGAACGGGTATCTGTACGGGATTCTTTCGCAGCGGCCGGCCAAGGAGTACCGCATGGTGTGTATGTCGTCGGGCACCGTGGGGGATGGTGGGCAGCGGGCTTGCTTCCGGTTCATCAATTGAGGGGCGGGATGTGTGGGGCTGGGGTTGGCTGCGGTTCTGGACCTGCCCGGGGGAGAGATGACTGGATGACGGAGTACCGGTGGGAAGACATGGGTGACTCGGGTGCGGTGGGAGCCCTGCCGCCGGAGGGAAGCCTGGACAACGGAGTACCAGCGGGGGCGGGTTGGGGGTCTCTCTTGCGGTGGGGGCTCTACCGCAGGAAAGACGACTGGAAAACGGAGTACCGGCGGGGCATGCTGGGTGCCTCGGCGGCGGTTCCGGCTGGGAAAAGATTCCTGGATAACGGAACCGGCGGGGGCACGTCGGGAGACTCGACGGCGGTTGGGTGCCCTACCGGGGGAAGGACGCCTGGATAACGGAGTACCAGCCGGGGCGGGTTGGGTGCCTCGACTGCGGTTCCGGCTCTCCCGGGCCGATCAACGGGATCGAAGCCTTCGGATGCGTAGCCGAGTTCCCAACCCCGGGCCGGACACGACTATCACCGCCAGAGACATCACCCTGTTGTGCTGAGGACGAGTCTTTGTCTGTAGATCTCGAGAAGGTTCCCACGGCCGGCCAACCAGGCTGGAAGGGCGAACCCGCTCCCGACTGGGGAGCCATAAGTCGGGTACGGCAGACGAAGTGACCAGCACGGTCGCATCTGTCTTGCCCGCTCTCCCGAACCCTGCTGAAAGCCGGAGCGTGGGTGTGGGTGTGGGTGTGGGCTACGTCGGCCACGGGCGTGAACACTGATGCGCGTGGTCGCACCCGCTGCACGGGCGGGAAAAGCCGGGCCGTGTCCAGGACGCGCGAGGAGCCCCTTCGGCATGGGAAAGCCGAAGAGGCAGAGTGGAAAACGGCGAGCAGGGAATCGCGACCGGGTGTGTGGCCTAGCAGCGCCATCGCGCGGGGATACCCGGAAACTGGGGATGGTGACGGAAATTCACACGCGGCCTACGAGTTCGGTCGATGTGTGGTGGAGGGATCCATCCGGTTTTGCCCGGATTCTCCGAATCCTCGCCCATCACAACGGTTTGCCAGCCGTTCGGGCCGGTGTTGATCTGGGCGTGGCAGGCATCGCACGCCAAGGTCAGGTTCTCGATGTCCGTTTCGCCGCCATCGGCCCATTCCTTGATGTGGTGTACGGCCGAGCGGCTCGCTGGCGCGTCGCATCCCGGGCGCGTGCACCCACGTTCGGTGGCGGTGAGCGCCAACCGTTGTGCGGGGTTGGCGAGACGCTGACCTCGCGACAGGTGCAGCGGGCGGCCGTTACGGTCGAGCACTACCAGATACGGGGTGGAGTTCCTGGCCACCTGGAGTGCCTGGGTGATCGACATCGTGCCGCCGGTCGCGGTGGTCGCCACACCCGTGCGCTTCTCCAGGTCGTCGATGCTCATGGTGATGATCGTCGAAACCGGCAGTCCGCGATGTGATCCCAGCTTCGTGGGTCCCATGTCCGGGCGGAAGAACACCATCAGGGCGTCGTGGTTGCGCTGTTCGGCGTTGCGGTGATCTCGTTTGGCGGCCGCGCGGAGCTTCGCGCGAAGGGCGGCGCGGGCACGTTCGGCCGGGGTCAGTGAAGGGTCGTCGGCCTTGGCGTCGTCATCACCGGTGTCGTCGCCGTCATCGAGTTCGGTGTCGAGACCGAGTTCAGCGGTGGTCCACGGGCTTTCGGGGTCGTCGGGATTGCACATGCCGGGTCGCCCGAATTTCTCGAACATCGGGATCATGACCGCCCCCAACTGCGGGGTCAGGAAACCCGAGATCGGGTACATGCCATCGATGCCCTGATGCCCGATCCTGACGCACCGGACCCGCTGGCGGTCTCGGTCCTCGGTCAAACGCCCGTCGGGGTCGACGTGGGCCAGGATATGCACTCCGAGCTTGGTCACACCCTTCGGATCACCCTCACGGGCGTACGAGGTCAGGTGCTCCTCGGCATGGTCTTTGACTTCCGGACCGGCGGCGTCGGGGATCCGTGTCAGCGCATCGTGGATGGCCTTCACGTGGTCGGCGGAGATCTCTCCGGCGCGTTGGGCTGCGGCTACGAGCGGCAATTTCGGGGGCCGGGTGCTCGAACCCACGGACACTGTCGACAGCAGATCGGCGTTGCGAACGCGGGCGGCGGCCTCGGCGTAGGACAGTCGCAGGGTCTGTTGCAGGAAAAGGATCAGGCTCTTCACACCTGCCCGGGGGCCCAGGTCCCGTGCTCCGCATTCGAGTGCGAACCGCTGCTTGACGGCTTCGAGTTTGCGGAAGCTGGTTTCGAGCTCCTGCATAACGTCGATGACCTCGTCCTTGGCCAACGAGTACATCGGCAATTCGAGCAGGTTCTCCACCGCGGCGCCGAGTGCTTTGGCACTCGTCGCGATGGTGGGTACCTCTCTCGAATCCATGCCTCCATTCTACGCCTTGATAGCGAGCATGAATAGCCCAATGCTGTTGAAATACAACGCAATTCGGTCATTTGCCGCCATCATCAAGCTGTTGAATCAGTAGAAATCTAGCCTCGTGTATTGAGCAGAACGGACACCCCTCCGCGCACCACCACCGCGTCGCCGATTGTCACACTCGGCACATTGCCGGTGGCAAGGTCCGGCTTCCCGTCCCCGTTGAAATCGGCGGAGGTGATGGAGTTGGTGCCGACCCCCCACAGCGAGCCGTCGTAACCGTCGGGACCGCGCAGCACGGCCGTGCCCGCCCCCGCCGGCGTGTGATTGGTGAACACGCTGATCCCGAACCCCGGCAGCGGAAAGTCGTTGACGGCCGCGACATCCGGGCTGCCGTCCCCGTCGAAGTCGGCCACCGCGAGCCCCTCGGTCACCACGCCGGACGTGCCGTATGCGCGGGTCACCTCACCGATCAGATCGTTCACCACATCCTCGCCGAACTCGGCGGCGGGAGCGCCGGGCGGGGTTCGATTGAGTCGCACGCTGAACCCGCCCGCCGTGCGCGCCACGATCAGATCCAACCGGCCGTCGCCGTCCAGGTCGGCGAGCTGGGCGTCGGTGCTCGTGATCACCCATTCCTGGGTGACGGTGAAGGTCGGCGTCGTGGCCAGCGGCGGGGTCGCGTTCACCAGGATCGCTACGTTGCCGGTCGTGGTGTTGGACACCACGATGTCGTCGCGGCCGTCGTTGTCGACATCGCCGATCGCCAGACCCTCGGCGACACTGCCGCCGAGGAACTGTTCGGGCGGCGCGAACGTGAGGGGGCCGTCCGGTCGAGTCGTATTGAGCAGCACGGTGATTCCGAGCCCGAACGGCAGGCCCGCGTCGCCGGTGACGAGGTCCAACCGGCCGTCGGCGTTGATGTCGACGGTGCGCACCAGGGACGGGAACGCACCCGTGGGGAGGTTGATCGGGGCCGCGAACTCGGGCGTCGTCGCGCCGGCGGGGGTGAGGTTGCGCAGGATCGAGATCCCGTTCGCGCCGGTGTCGAAGAAGTTGGAGGTCAGGATCTCCGGCGCGCCGTCCCCGTCCAGATCGGCGATCTCTACGGCCAGCGTCCCGACACCGGCCGTGAACTGGCGCGGAGCGGTGAACGCGGGCTCGTCCGCGCGATCCGGGGTCGTGTTCAGCAACACCGACACACCTTCCAGCCCGCCGTGCGTGGTGCCGCCGACGGTCGCCGACCCGGCATTGGCGGTCACGATGTCGGGCTTGCCGTCGCGGTTGACGTCGGCGCCGCGCAGCACCCACGGCGCGGTCCCGGCGTCGAAGGAGAACGGACCCGAGAACGCGGTGCCCGCTCCGCCCGCCGGGCCCGTCGCGGGCGCTCCGCCCGCCTGCCCGCTCGCGAACGACAGGCTCGCGGCGAGCGCGGCACAAACCATGACATGAGACCTCATGCCGGGGACGTTAAGCGCGCTCCGCCCGCACGTCATTGACCCGCCCGGCCGCATGGTTGACCTTCGGGGCCGCCCGCCTCGGCCGATCTCATCCCGATCAGGTGAGGCCCGATCCCGGTCCCGGTTGGGATCCTGCCCGAATGTGGTCCGAGCCCGGCTGCGGCCTCGTCGGCCGACCCAACGGTTCTCGGGCTTTCCGGCGAAGTGTTCCAGACAGGGGTACCGAGATGTATGCAGGAATCGCGCGCGCGGCGGCGGTTGCCGCGCTGGCCGTGCCGCTCGTCGTCCTTGCGGCGCCGACGGCCCTCGCGGACCAGGGCGGCCGGGCGGACGTCGCCGACCAGACCCCGGCGGAGGTGGATCAACTGCGCAGGAACGCCGACGCGCCCTACATCTGGATCAATATCTGCGTCCATATTCCGACACCGGGATCGGCCACGCTGGACTGGTGCTTCCCATAGCGTGTCGGTTCGCGGGAGCGGGGCGAAGTCGGAGCACGCTGGGACGGTAAGCAATTCGACGACAGAACCGGAGACGTGGGTGGAGTTGCGGGACGGGGGTGTCGCTACCGTGCGCAAGGGCATGGTGCGACTGCCGGGTGGCGAGTTCGTCATGGGGTCGGAGGACTTCTTTCCGGAGGAGCGGCCGCGGCGGGTGAGCGCGGTGGACCCGTTCTGGATCGACGCGCATCCGGTGACGAACACCGAGTTCGCCCGGTTCGTGCGCGACACCGGGTACGTGACCGTCGCCGAGCGCGCGCTGGATCCGGCGGCGTTTCCGGGCGCGGAACCCGGCGATCTGGTGCCGGGTGCGCTCGTGTTCAGCCGCACGAACGGCCCGGTGCCCCTGGATGATTGGCGGCGGTGGTGGTCGTACGTGCCGGGTGCGCACTGGCGGCGTCCGGGCGGGCCGGGCACCGACCTGGACGGGCGCAACCAGCATCCGGTCACGCAGGTCGCCTACGCGGACGCGGCCGCCTACGCCGCATGGGCGGGTAAGGCGCTGCCGTCGGAGCAGCAGTGGGAGTACGCCGCTCGTGGCGGGCTGGAGGGCGCGACCTACACCTGGGGAGCCGAGTTCGAACCGCGCGGGCGGCGGATGGCCAACACCTGGGTCGGCCGGTTCCCGTGGGAGTTCGTGCCCGGGCGCGGTCAGGGGGCGCAGCCGGGAACGAGCAGGGTCGGCAGTTATCCGCCCAACGGATACGGGCTGTTCGACATGGCGGGCAATGTCTGGGAGTGGACCACCGGGTACTACGACGAACCCGCCGCGAAGGCCGGCGGATCGTGCTGTGCGCCGCAGGCCGGCGACGCGGTGCGGCAACCGGGGGAGTCGTTCGCGCGCAGGGTGATCAAGGGCGGGTCGTATCTGTGCGCGCCGAACTACTGCCTGCGCTATCGTCCGGCCGCCCGCCAGGCCCAGTCCGAGGACACCGCGACGTGTCATATCGGGTTCCGGTGCGTGCTGCCGGGATAGGCGCGCGACACTCCGCGCCGACCGGCGGCCGGGGCATCGGGCGGGGAGTTATCGCAGGTTATCCCGTATTTCGTGCGCCGGAAACCCGCCGGGGTGGCATCCCCGTATGGGTGAATTGCCTGCTTAGTCTCGTTCTATGACACCCATGGACGATGAGCAGTCTTCGCCCGAGGTACCCCACTCCGAAAACACCGCGCCGGAAGGCAAGAAGCACTCGCGGCGTTCGCTGCTGGGCAAGCTGGCCGCGGCCGGCGCGGGCGTGGCCGCGCTGCCGCTGGTCGCCGCCGCGTGCGGGAAGGACTCCGACGGCGACGGCCCGCCGGGATACGGCACCGGCATCAACGAGGGCTTCGACGGTGACATCGAGCTCGATGTCCGCGACTCCACGCCGGACTGGGGCCCGTTCGAGGTGAAGAAGGCCCCGGAGGGGGCGCCCAACGTCCTGGTGATCCTCTACGACGACACCGGGCTGGCATCCTGGTCGCCCTACGGCGGCCGGATCAACATGCCGGTCATGCAGAAGCTGGCCGACAACGGCCTGACCTACACCCAGTGGCACACCACGGCGCTGTGCTCGCCCACCCGGTCCACGATGCTGACCGGGCGCAATCACCACGTGAACCGGTTCGCGTCGATCACCGAGGCCACCAACGGATTTCCCGGCGCGGCCGGCCGGCTGCCCGCGCAGTGCGCGACGGTCGGGCAGGTGCTCCAGGACAACGGCTACAGCACCTTCTGGGTGGGCAAGAACCACAACGTGCCCGAGGAGGACGTCTCGAGCGGCGGCAGCAAGTCCGAATGGCCGCTGGCCAAGGGCTTCGACCGCTTCTACGGGTTCCTGGGCGGCGAAACCAACCAGTGGTACCCGGACCTGACCGAGGACAACCGGTTCATCGACCAGCCGTACGCTCCCGAGCAGGGCTACCACCTGTCGAAGGACCTGTGCGACAACGCGATCAAGATGCTGCGCGATCAGCGTGCGACCAATCCGTCCAAGCCCTGGTACATGTGGCTGTGCCCGGGCGCGAATCACGCGCCGCACCACAGCCCGACCGAATACGCGGAGAAGTACAAGGGGCAGTTCGACGACGGGTACGAGGCGTACCGCGAATGGGTGCTCGCGCGCATGATCGACAAGGGCATCATGCCGCAGGGCACCCAGTTGACGCCGCTCAACCCGCTCCCGAAAGACGTTGCGCTGGAAGCGGATATGGTGCGGCCCTGGGACTCGCTCAACGCGGACGAGAAGCGGCTCTTCTCCCGGATGGCGGAGGTGTTCGCCGGATTCTCCGAGTACACCGACGCCCAGGTCGGGCGGGTCATCGAGTTCCTGGAACAGACCGGGCAGATGGACAACACCGTCATCTTCTACGCCGCCGACAACGGCGCCTCCGGTGAGGGCTCACCGAACGGGTCGGTGAACGAGAACAAATTCTTCAACGGCTACCCGGACGATCTCGCCGAGAACATGAAGTACATCGACACCCTCGGCACCCCGGATACCTACAACCACTACCCGACCGGATGGGCCGCGGCGTTCTCCACCCCGTTCCAGATGTTCAAGCGCTACGCGCAGTTCGCGGGCGGCACCTGCGACCCACTGGTCATCCACTGGCCCAAGGGAATTCAAGCCAAGGGGCAGATCCGGCACCAGTATCACCACAGCACCGACATCGTGCCCACGATCTACGACGTCACCGGTGTGACGATGCCCGAGACCTACCGCGGGGTGAAGCAGTATCCGCTGAACGGGGTCTCGATGCGCTACACCTTCGACGACGGCGACGCCGCGACCGAGAAGAAGCGCCAGTACTTCGCGATGCTCGGCACCCGCGGCATCTGGGAGAACGGCTGGAAGGCCGCGGCCGTGCACGCGGCTATCAGCGGCGAGGGCAACTTCGACGAGGACAAGTGGGAGCTGTACCACGTCGACGAGGACCGCTCGGAATCGAAGAACCTCGCGGACGAGAATCCGGACAAGCTGAAAGAGCTCATCGCCGCCTGGAACGAAGAGGCCAAGGACAACTTCGTCCTGCCGCTCGACGACCGCACCGCGGTCGAACAGATCGGAGTCGAACGGCCGCAGGCGGAACCGCCGCGCGACAAGTACGTCTACTACCCGGATGCCGCGCCCGTACCCGAGGGCGTGGCGGTCAACATTCGCGGCAAGTCGTACAAGATCCTGGCCGAGGTCGATCTGGCGCAGGACGCACAGGGCGTGATCTTCGCGCACGGCTCGCGGTTCGGCGGGCACACCCTGTTCGTCAAGGACGGCACCCTGCACTACGTCTACAACTTCCTGGGCATCGCCCCGGAACAGGACTTCGTGTCCTCGGCCCCGATCACCCCGGGCAAACACACGCTCGGGATGGAGTTCGATCGGGAGAACACCGGGCCGAACGGTGAATCACTCGGCACCACAACGCTGTACATCGACGGGGAGCCGGTCAACAAGGGTTCGATGCGCGCCCAGACCGGCAAGTTCACCCTCGCCGGTGACGGGCTGTGCGTCGGGTTCGACAGTGGTGACGCCGTGACCTCGCAGTACCGGACCCCGGGCACCTTCACCGGCGGCACCATCGAGAGCGTCACGATCGCCACCGGCGACGAGTCGTACGCCGACCTGCAGAAGGAAGCGGCGGCGGCGCTCTCGCGCAACTGATGTCGGTCGCCGCGCCCGCCGCCATCCCTTGCGGCGGGCGCGGCGCTCAGGTGAGCAATTTGGCCTTGGCGGCGGCGAACTCCGCATCGGTCAGCGCGCCGGAGGAGTGCAGCTCGCCGAGCTGCGCCAGGGTGGCGACCAGGTCCGTGCTCGGCGGCGCGGCGGGGGCCACAGGCGCGGCGGGCGCTGCCGGGGCGTACTGCGCGGCCTCGTACGCCTGTTGCTCGGCGGCACGCTGCTGACCGCGGCGGTTGACCGCGTTGGCGGTCGCACCGGCCGTCCCCGCGACCACGGCGGTGCGTGCCACCGTGCCCAGCAGGCCGGGGCGTCCGATTCTTCCTCGTCGAAGCATGATGTCCCGCACCCTTTCTAGGCGTCGACCAGGGCGGCGGCCAGCACATCGCGCGGTATCTGGACGTGCAGCTCGACCTCACCGCCGGCCGCGCGCACCGCCTCGCCGAGCCCGCGCGCCCAGGTCTGCTCGTAGGCCACGATCACCGCCGAGTTGCCCGGGCGCAACGCCCCGCGCACCAGGTCCAGGTCCGCGTTGCTGATCAACTCCCGGGTCACCGTGAGCGCGCCCAGGCCGAGTTCGTCCAGGGGTTCGCCGAACTCCTTCTCCGTGATGGAGCCATCGGCGTCCTTGGACAGGTACACCAGGTCCAGCACGCTCACGTGACCAGCGTCGACCACCGCGCGCAGCGCGCCGGTCACCTCGGGCGCGAGCACGGTGCCGGGGAAGCTGAGCACGACCAGTTCTACCGGGCCCAGGCCCGCTGCTGATTCCGCCATGCGGGCCATGATTCGCCGAGCCCGCCCTTCCCCGCCTCATCCGACGCGGATGAGACACGGCGCTGGGATTCGGGGCAGGCCGTAGCGGTTGCTGCCCCTGGAGGTCCGCGCGCGTACGGTTTCCGCGTCGTCGGCTGTGCCGAACGGATCGGCTCACCACGTCCGGGCCTTCATGAAGTGACGGGTCGAGGACGACGTCGCGGCGCTGGCCGATTCCGGCTTCCTGTGTCTCCCGCGACTCCTCGGTACACGGCATCGGCGTCGCGGAACTGCTCGCGGGCCGCATCGGGATCGATGCCGGCGCCGCGGGCGCGAACGGGCCATCGGGCGATCCAGGCCGAGGCCGACAGGCTTTGACCGCGCACTGTCCCGGCCACGCGGCTCCACCATGCCTCGGGACCACGCTGAACCGGCCGCATTCCGTCTCGGAAGGCGTTCGCCGCCGCCATCGTCAGCGGCGGCATCAGTGGGGAGCCCGCGGCCGCCGCGCCGGATGTGACGGTCCGGCCGTACGCGCCGGTGCCCGCGCGATGTGGGCATCGCGCGAATCTCATCCCGAGCAGGTGAGGAATCGGGGGTGCTGGCCGCTCTAGCGTGAGCCGATGGGCGCCGTTCTGGGAGATCTCCTGCCGTTGGCCGTGGGTATCGCGATATCGCCTATCCCGATCGTCGCCGCGATATTGATGATCCTGTCCAGGAACGGCTCCGGGAGCGCGATCGGGTTCACCGTCGGGTGGGTCGCCGGGATCGCGGCGGCCACGACGGTCTTCACGCTGATTGCGGGGGCGGCTGGCGGGACCGGGGAGCGTGAGCCCTCGGCCGCCGTGGCGTGGATCAAGATCGGTCTGGGGGTGCTGCTGGTGGCCCTCGCCGTCGCGCAGTGGCGGCAGCGCGGGGACGGTGATCCGCCGGGGTGGATGCGCGCCATCGACGAGTTCACCCCGGTGAAGGCGGGCGGGCTGGCGGTGGTGCTGTCGGCGGTCAATCCGAAGAACCTGCTGCTGTGCGTCTCCGCCGGCGTCGTGATCGGGGCCGGGGATCTGAGCGGCGGTGCCAAAGCCGTTGCGGTGCTCGTCTTCACCGTGCTGGCCGGCGCGAGCGTGCTGACGGTGGTGCTCGGGTATCTGCTGGCCGCGGACCGGCTGCGGCCGGTGCTGGACAGCACCCGGGCCTGGTTGCAGGCCAACAATCACGCGGTCATGGCGATCGTGCTGCTGGTCATGGGAACGGTCGTGGCGGGCAAGGGCATCAGCGGTCTCTGACCGATCGGATCAGCCGGACGGGAGCGGTGGATGAGTAGGTCGACGTGGCCGGTGTTCGAGTCGCTCGAGGGCTATCGCACGTCGTGGCTGCGCCCGGACGTCATCGCGGGCCTGACCGTGTGGGCGGTGCTGGTCCCCGAAGCCCTGGCCTACGCGACCATCGCGGGGGTGCCGCCGGTCGTCGGCCTGTACGCGGCCCTGCCCGCGCTGGTGCTGTACGCGCTGGCGGGCAGTTCCCGGCACCTGGTGGTGGGTCCGATGTCGGCCACCGCGGCCCTGTCGGCGGCCATCATCGCGCCGCTGGCCGGTGCGGATTCCGGTCGCTACGTGGCACTCTCGGCGGCGCTGGCGATCGCCACCGGCGTGGTGGGATTGCTGGCCGGGCTGATCCGGCTCGGGTTCGTGGCCGCGTTCATCTCCGAACCGGTGTTGAAGGGTTTCATCGTCGGACTCGCGCTCACGATCATCATCGGCCAGGTGCCCAAGCTGTTCGGCATCGGCAAGCACGAGGGGAACTTCTTCCGGCAGGCGTGGGGCGTGCTGACCCATCTCGGTGAAACACATTGGCTCACACTGCTTGTCGGCGCGGCGTCGCTGGCGGTGGTCATGGGGCTCAAACGCTGGCTGCCGCTGGTTCCCGGGTCGCTGCTGGCGGTGCTGCTGGGAATCGCGGCGGTTCGGCTGTTCCACCTGGACGACCACGATGTCGACATCGTCGGGCATATCGACGCGGGGTTGCCGGCGGTGGGATTGCCCGGCGGCGTGAGCTTCCACGACTATCTCGACTTGCTGGGCCCGGCGGTCGGGGTGGCGCTCATCGGGTTCGCCGAGGGACTCGGCGCGGCGAAAACCTATGCGGCCAAGGCCGGTTACGAGATCGATGCCAACCGGGAGCTGCTGGGTCTGGGCGCGGCCAACCTCGGTTCCGGGCTGGCCTCGGGCATGGTGGTCAACGGCAGTCTGTCCAAGACGGCCGTCAACGGGTCCGCGGGTGCGAAGACGCAGCTGAGCGGTCTGGTCGTGGCCGCGCTGACCGTCCTGACCCTGCTCTTCCTGACCGGGTTGTTCGAGAAGCTGCCCGAGGCCACGCTCGCGGGCGTGGTGATCGCGGCGGTGCTGGAGCTGGTCGACTTCGCCTCGCTGCGGCGGCTGTACCGGGTGTGGACCGAGCGGCTCGGCAGCATCTACGGGCGAGCAGCCCGCGCGGACTTCGCCGGGGCGATCGCCGCCATGTTCGGCGTGCTGCTGTTCGACACGCTGCCCGGCCTGCTGATCGGTATCGGAATCTCGCTGCTGCTGTTGATCTATCGGGCCTCGCAGCCGCACGTGGCCCCGCTGGTGAAGCAGGGCTCGCTGTGGCTCGACGCGGAACGGCATCCGGACCTGCCGCCCGGGCGCGCGGATCTGCTGGTGGTCCGGGTGGAATCGGGCCTGTTCTTCGCCAATGCCGATTACGTGCGCGAGCGGATCGAGCAGCTGTGCACCGATGCCACCCGGCTGGTGGTCCTGGACGCGGAGACCTCGCCGAGCATCGACGTCAGCGCGGCCACCATGCTCACCCAGCTGCGCGACGCTCTCGCCCGCCGCCGCATCGACTTCCGGATCGCCCGCTCGATAGGCCAGTTCGGCGACGCGCTCGGCAGCGCCGACACCGGTCCGCGGAGTATCGCGGTGTACCCGACCATCGGCGCGGCCACCGCGGATCTTCCGGACCGGGACGAAACAGCAAGTTAGACAGCCGGATCGGGGCTGCTCGGCGGCACGGCCGGATCGGGTGCGGTGCTGATCAGCGCGCTCAGCCAGCGGGTGGAGGGATCGATGTCCAGCAGCACCGCTTTGAGCAGCAGCGTCAGGGGCAGCGCCAGCAGCGCGCCGAGGGCGCCCAGCACCCAGGACCAGAAGATCAGGGCCAGGAAGGTGATCGTCACGCTGAGCCCGACGGCGTCGCCGACGAACTTGGGCTGGATCACCGACTGGATCACGACGTTGACCACGCAGTAGAACACGATCACCCAGATCATCAGGCGCGGGCCGCCGTCGAGCAGGGCCAGCAGCGCGGGCGGGACGAGTCCGAGCACGAATCCGATGTTCGGGATGAAGTTCGTGATGAACGACAGCACCGCCCACAGCAGCGGCAGCGGCACCCCGAACAGCCACAGCCCGACGCCGTCGATGACGCCGACGATGAGGCCGAACACCGTGGACACGACCAGGTATTGGCGCGTTCCGCTCGCGAAAGCGCCCAGGGCGTAGGCGATGTCGGGGCGCACCGCCGCCACGATCTCCACCCGGCGTCCCATCGACATCGCGTCGAACGCCATGAACAGCAGCAGCGCCAGCACGAACACCAGGTTCGACAGCACGGACGCGAGCTCGCCCAGCGCGGTTTGCAGCAGGGAGATCAACTGGTGGAAGTCCAGTCCGCTCAGCATGTTCGCGGTCTGGTCCGCGCCGATGCCGAAGCCGCTCAGCAGCGAGCGCACGCCGTCGAGGAGATCGTCGAAACGCGAGGAGTAGTTGGGCAATTCGGTGGCCAGCTGTCCCACGGGCACGATCAGGACCGCAAGCAGGCCGAGCACGATCAGGTACGCCGCGCACAGGGCGAGCGCCATGCCGATCCAGTGCGGCCAGCCGCGGCGCAGCGCCCAGGACTGCACCGGTTGTACGGCCACGGTGAGCATGAGCGCGAGGAAGGCCGGGCCGATGAGGCCGGCGGTGGCCTTCATCCCGGCGACGGCGATGACCGCGCCGGCGGCGGCGAGCAGCACGATCAGGCCGCGCGGGATCGACCACGCGAGATGCGGGGGCGCGTTGCCGACGGGGTCCGGGTCCACCGCGACCTCCTTGCATGCTGATGATTTGCCGGTTGCGGTGAAATGCCCGGTTCCGGTCGATAGGATCGCTGCTGTGTCTCTCGGCCGGTGTGCCCGGAACGCTTCGAGTTGTTCGTATCGGCGTGTGTACTGAGCGTTGATCACTCCCCGGTGGTGGTACTCATCCGTTTCGGATGAACCGCAACAAGATCATCTCCTTTCCTTAATCGAGGAAGTTCATCCACTAAACTCCTCGACGCAGAGCACCGCTGACATGCGAATGTGAGGCTGGGAGCGCAGATGACCCTTTCGCATGAATTTCGATCCCCGCTGTCCCCGGGCCGGGTGGAATTCTCGACGTCGAACGTCACCGAAATCCCGAGGCCGGCATTCACGCCGGTTCCGCGTTCCGGGTTGATCGCCGAGCTCGACGCGTTCACCGATTCGCCGGACGGATCAACGCTGCTTATTTGCTGTCCGGTGGGAAATGGCAAGACCGTCCTGCTGGGCCAGTGGGCGCGCCGCCGCCGGACCCGGGCCAGGTACCGGCGCATCGCCTGGCTGAACGCGAACGAGCACGCCGCGCCGCGCGATGTGTGGCAGCGCCTGGCCGCGCAACTGGGTCTCGACGCGTCGCCGCGCACGGCGCTGAGCACGGCGCTCGCGGACGCGGACGCGCTGGCCGAAGCGCTCTCCCGGCTCGGCGAACGCGCCCTGGTGATCATCGACGACGCGCACGCGATCACCGACCCGCTGACCCTCACCGGTCTGGAGCAGGTGCTGCTGCTCGCGCCGCCGAACCTGACGATCGTGATCTGCGGTCGCTACGAACCGCCCATCCGATGGCACCTGCTCGAGATGGGTTCGCGCCTGCGCCGCTGGGATTCGAGCAAACTCGCCTTCTCCGCCGCCGAGACCGCGCGGCTGTGCCGCGACCAGGGCTGCGACCTCGGCGAGCGTGAACTCGCGATGCTGACGGACCTGACCCGCGGCTGGGCGGCGCTGGTACGGATCGCGGCGATCTCGCTGGCGGCCCGGCCCGAGGACCCGGCCGCGGTGCTCACCTCGTTCGCGCGGCTGCCGGTCTCGGTGTCGGACCTGCTGGCCGGCGAGCTCATCGACACGCTCTCGCCCGGCGTGCGGCTGTTCCTCACGCACACCTGCGTGCCTGCCGAGTTCACCGAGCGGCTGGCACAGGACCTGATAGGCGGCGATGCCGGGCACTGGCTGCACGAGCTCGAGCGCATGAACTACCCGCTGACCACGGTCGTCCGCGACGGCGAGGTGTGGTTCACCTACCACCCGCTGCTGCGGGCCTACTTCCTGGCCGAGCTCAATCGGCTCGGCGACCAGCGCGGTGCGGAACTGCGGCTGCGCACCGCGTTATTTCTCGAGGGAATCGGCGAACCGCGCGCGGCGCTGCCGCATCTGCTGGCGCTGCCGCGGCGCGAACCGCTGCGGAACTTCCTGGCCGAACACGCGCTGAGCCTGACGCTCGCCGGACACGGCGCGGCGATCTTCGAGGCCGTGGCGGCGGCCGAGCCGGGGTTGTCCGAGGACCCGTATCCCCGGCTGCTGCGCGTGGTGGACGCCCTCGTGAAATCCGATGTGCCCACGGCGCGAGCACATTTCGACGCCCTGCCCGAGCACGGTCCCGCGTCGTTCCTCGGTGCCGACGCGATCACCGCGCTGACGGTGGCGGTGCGATGCGAGCTGGCGACCGCGACCGGCCCGACGCCGGGGGACCCGGAAGTGCCGGCGGACCCGCCGAGTACCGGGCACGCGGTACTAGACTGCTACACCGCCATCGAGACCGCGACCGCGGCGCTGGTGCACGGTGATCCGGCCGCGGGGGAGGAGCGCCTGCGGCAGGGGCTGGCGCTGGCCGAGGTGAGCGCCCTGCCGCAGCTGCGCCTGCGCGCCCTGGTCCGGCTGGGAATGGCGGCGGGGCTCGCCGGCGCGCTCACCACCATGCGCCGGCGCGCCGACTACGCCCTCGAATTGGCGACGCGGGAGCGGCTGCTCGACACGCCCGAGGCCGCGCACGCCTGCGCGCTGGCCGCGTTCGGCGCCTATCTGCAGGGTGAGACGCCCGATCTCGACAGGCTCGCCTCGCTGCGCGGCGAGCACATCCTGCTGGACGGCTCGGTCGGCGCGCACGCCGGGTGGCACACCCATCTCGTCGCGACCCTGACCGAATTCGACATCGCCCACGACCGCAACGCCGCCGCCGAGCTGCTGCGCACCGACTACGCCCGGTTGCTCGAGACCCACCCGGTCCCAGCCACCACCGCGGCCGTCGTTCCGTTCGTGGTGTGGTCCCTGTTGTCCGTGCGCGAATCCTACGAGGCGCAGTTGCTGCTCGAGCGGGCTCGGGCGCGCCTGGGCGACGCCCCGGAGATCGCGCTCGCGCGGGCGGCGCTGGAAGCGAACGCGCATCGTTCCCGTGCCGCGCTGGAACTGCTCGAACCGCTGCTCGACGAGGCGACGGCCCTGCCCCGGGTGCATCGGGTCAGCGCCTGGTTGCAGTACGCGGCGGCACACGACGAGTTGAACACGCCCACCAAGGCGCGCGACGGTCTCGAGAACGCGCTGCGCCACGCCGCGCCCGAACACCTCGTTCGTCCTTTCCTCGATGTCCCCGCCGCGCTCGACCTGCTGGACAGATTCGTGGGCGGCTTCGGCCAGTACGACGCCTTCGTCATGCTCGTGCGGCGGCATCCCTTGGCGCACAAGCACGCTCGGCATCCGAATCTGACCAGCACCGAGATGAAGGTGCTGCGGCAGCTGCCCTCGGGGCGGGCCAGCCGGCAGATCGCGGACGATCTCGGGATCTCGATCAACACCGTGAAAACCCATCTGCGCGGGATCTACACGAAGCTGGGCACCGGCTCCCGCACCGAGGCGCTGGATCAGGCCCGGCGCAGCGGCCTGCTCTGAGGCCCTCGAATTCACCCCGCGGGGATGAGGTCGCGCGCCGGGCCGCGACCCGATACTCGGGCGCGCCGCGTGTCGTGCGCCGTTCCGGGTTCGAGCGGAGAGGAGGTCTGCGCCAGATGTCCGTTCGCTACCAGTTCGTTCTGGACGGGGAGCTGTCCGACCGCGCGCTGGCCGCCTTCCCGGACCTGTCCGCCGCCCCGCGCCGGCACGGCACCACGACGCTGTTCGGCGCGGTACCCGATCCCACCGCCATGCGCGGGATCCTGGCCCGCATAGACAATCTCGGGCTCACCCTGCTCGAGATGCGCCAACTTCCGGATTGAGGAGCGACCGTGGACGTGCTCGCGCCGGCCGGCCAGCGCCGGACCCTCGACGAACTGGTGGACCGGCTCGATCTCGACGTCGGTGACGTGCACGCCAAACGCACCGCTTTCTGGTTGATGCTGACCCTCTCGAGCGTCATCGCGGTCTCCGGCGTGATCGGTGACTCGACCGCGACCGTCATCGGCGCGATGATCGTCGCACCGCTGTCGGTGCCGATTCTGGGCGTCGGGCTGGGAATCGCCACCGGGCGTGGCGCGTTGATCGGGCGCAGTCTGCTGCTGGTGGCGGTGGGTGTGATCCTGGTGGTGGCGATCGGTTTCCTGTTCGCGAAGTTGCTCCCGAACCCGACCGGCATCCTGACCAATTCCCAAGTGGTGGGCCGTACTTCGCCGAAGTTGATGGACCTGCTCGCCGCACTGGCCACGGGCCTGGTCGGGGTGATCGCGATGATCCGCCGTGACGTGGGCGATGTGCTGCCCGGGGTGGCGATCGCGATCTCGCTGGTGCCCCCGCTCGGTGTGGTCGGGGTCTGTCTCGGCTCGCACGCCCCGGGCCTGGCCCTCGGCGCGTTCGTGCTGTTCGCCTCCAACATGGTCGCCATGATCGTCACCGCCACGGTGGTCTTCGTCGTGACCGGTTACGCGGGCGAGGCGGGCGCGGGCGGGGCCCGGCACGGGCGCGCCTACGCGGTGCTCGCGGCCGCGCTGCTGCTGGTGGCGGCGCCCATGGTGGTGAACTCGCTGTCGAGTCTGTGGGCCGATCGCATCGCGGACGCCGCACAGACATGGCTGACCGACGTGCCGGGCGCGGAAGTCACCCGGGTGAGTATCCACAGCGACACCGCCACCGTCGAGGTGCTCGCGCCGGCCGATCTGCCCGCACTGGGCCGACTGCAGAGCGCGGTCGACGACCTGGTCCCGTGGAAACCCCGGGTGGTGGTCGTGCACACCGTCGGCAGCCGGCTGAACGACTGATCGAATTCCGCGATCGGCCGCGCGACGGGCCGACTCTCCCGGCTTGTGGCCGTTCGGATGTCGCGCGAGGTGTCATCCGGAAAGGATGAGGATCCCGGCCCCGTGTCGTCGCAGAGTGATGCGATGGCCGAGGAGCCGACCGGATCCGGCGGGTCGCTGCCGGAAACCGAACGGGAAGAGCTGATTCGCCTGCGGGGCGAGGTGTCGGCGCTGCGCGCGGCGGGCGGGGGTGATGTGCCCGCGTCGCGCGCGGTGGCCCGCCGGATCGTCGCGGCGGTGTTCCTGGTCCTGGTCGCGGTGCTGGGGCTCGCCTCGGTCGCCGCGCGATTCGTTCACGGTGAACTGCTCGACACCGGCCGCTACGTCGAGACCGTGCGCCCGCTGAGCTCCGATCCCACGCTCCAGAACGAGATCACGGACCGGGTCACCGCCGCCATCATGGACCGGGTCGACGTGGAAACCGTTACCGCCCAGGCGCTCTCGGCGCTGGCCGAGAACAACGCGCGGGTGCCCTCGGTGATCACCGGGCTGGCGCCGGTGATCGATCGGGAGGCCGAGGGGCTCGTGCGCGACACCGCGTCCGCGATCGTGGCCTCGGACGAGTTCGAGGGGCTGTGGGTGCGCGCGAATCAGGAGGCGCACCGGGGGATGGTTGCGGTGCTCGACGGAAACTCCCCGGCGGCCGTCGGTATGGACGAGGACGGCACGGTCACGATTTCGCTGCGGCCGATCATCGACCGGGTGCGCGCGGCGCTGGTCGCGCGCGGTTTCACCCTCGCCGAGCGGGTGCCCGACATCGATCGTTCGTTCGTGCTGTTCGAGGCGCCCGATCTCGTCGCCGCGCAGCGATGGGTGCGGGTGCTCGACCGCGCGTCGGCGATACTGCCGCTGGCGACGGTGCTGGCGGGTGTCTGCGCGGTGTGGGCCGCGCCGAAAGGCGCTCGGCGGCGGTTCTTCTCGCTGACGGGGGTGATGCTGGTCGTGGCGATGGCGGTGCTCGCCGTCGGGATCGGGATCGGCCGGGCAGCCGCGCTGAACGCCACGCCCCCGGACGTGCTGTCCGCGCCCGCGGCCACCGTCGTGCTGGACACGCTGCTCGAGCCGTTGCGCACCACGCTGCGTGCGGTTTTCGTGCTGGGCGCGGTGATCGCGCTGGCCGGGTTCGTCACCGGATCCTCGCGCTCGGCAATGGCGATCCGTGCCGGGTATCGGCGGGCGATCGACGCGGTGCGATCCCGCCGCGCGGGCGACCCGAGCTCGATCGCGGTGTCCCTGTGGAAGTTCCGGGTCCCGGTGCGGATCGCGATCGTCGCGGTCGCGGTGAGCGTGCTGGTGTTCTGGTCGTATCCGTCGGGGTCGGTGGTCCTGGTGACGGCTCTCGTGACGGTCGCCGCGCTGCTCGTGCTGGAGCTGATCGCCCGCCCGGCACTCACGCCGGAGCCGGGGTGACACCCTCGCGCTCGGGTCCGCGCAGGTAGCCGCCGACGAACGTCTCGTCCGCGGTGAGCGCCCCGACGATCGAGGCGGCGCTGACCACGACGATGGACATCACGAAGAGCCAGCTCACCGTGGTGAAGGCGATGCCGAGCGGCCCGAAATGCTGTTGCGCGTTGGCCGTTACGCGCGGCAGCGTGAATTGCCCGGTCACGTGGACGACGGTGAGGCCCACCGCCGTCAGCAGGCCGGTGGCCCAGGCGCGGCGGCCGGTGATCGCGCCTTTGGTGAGCAGGAACGGCGCCAGTGCCCACACCAGCGTCCAGATGGCGATCTCACCGGCGGCCGCCAGCGGCCGGCCCGCGTAGCGCATCTGGGCCAGGTCGCGGGTCTGGCCGACCAGCCCGACCGCCACCGCGACCGCGAACAGCGTCGCGACCCACCGCCACGCGTCGCGCGGTCCCATGGCCGGCACCCGCCAGACCGCCACGTACAGGCGGGCCAGGGCGCGTGCGAACGATGTGCCGCTGAGCACGACCATCAGCAGCCCGATCACGCCGAACGCGGCCACCGACGGGTCGCCGGACACCTCTGCGTCCCCGCCGGGCAGCTCGGCGGTGTCGAAGCCGAACTGGTCGCTGATGGTGTCCGCCGCGGCGTGCCAGCCGCTGAACACCGACGCGGCGATGATCACCGGCAGCACCGAGGTGAAGATCTGCGCCGCCAGCGCCAGCGACCGGTCGACCACCTGAATCTCGATCAGCCCGTCCACGATTCGCCACAGCGTGCGCCCTACGGGCGTCCGCCGCGACCAGTCGGTACCGGCGGCGATGCCCGCGTCGACCCGTTCCCGGATCCGGGCCGCCCGGGATTTCACCGCGACCCCGCCCCGCGCACCGGGCTGTGCCGCCGGCGCGTGGTCCCCCGGCCCGGACAGTCCGTGCCCCGTCCCCGGGTCGGATCGGTCGAGCTCCTCGCCCATGCTGCGCGCCTCTCGTTCGCCCGGACCGGCGCAACGCTAGGCCCCGGCCCGCCGGGACACCTCATTCGAATCGGATGAAACCGCTTCGATATTCGACGGCTACCGCGCGCCCACCAGCCGGCCGTCGGACCGGGTGGGCGGCAGCCTGCCTGGTGCACCCGTCGCGGCCGTAGTCGAACTCCCGTCCGATCGCCGGCGCGCGCGACTCCTCAACGCCGCACTCACCGGGCGCGCCACCACCCTCCACAACCCGATCGCCAACTCCCTGACTACGTCCCGCGCTCACCGCACCGCCGCGTACTCGTCGAAGCCCAGGCGGAGGTCGTGGTCGGCGCCCGCGCCGGTGACGGTGATCTGTTCGGTCACGGGGGAGTAGCCGCGCACCTCGACCGTGTAGTCGCCCGGGGGCAGGTCGGGGATCTCGTAGCGGCCCTGCTCGTCGGTGTGGGTGGTGCCGACGGGGACGCCGGAGCGGTTCAGGACGGTGACGCGGGCGTCGTGCACCGGGCGGGTGGCGGCGCGGACCGTGCCGGACAGCACCGCCATGGGGGCCAGGGCCGCGACGTCGACCCGCAGGCGGGTGCTGTCGGGGAGGGTGAATGTCGTTGCGGTCGGCTTCATTCCGGGGGCGACCGTCACCAGGGTGTAGGTGCCGGCCAGTACGCCCCGGCAGGCGTAGGCGCCGTCGGCGGCGGTGACGGCGGTGCCGACCACCTCGCCGAGGGCGTCGGTCACGCTGACGGTGGCGTTCGGAACCGGGTGGTGCGCGGTCGTGCGCACGACGCCGAAGACCTCGCTGGTTCCCGCGAGGACCAGGTCGAACCGGGTCGTGCCGGTCTCGGCGACGGTGACGTCCACCGCGGCCGGTTGGTAGCCGTCCGCCGAGACGATCAGGACGTAGCCGCCCGGGCGTGGCGGTTCGATGACGTACGTGCCGGTACCGGTCGCGACCGTCCGCGAGACCTGGCGGCCGCGGTGGCTGATCAAGGTCAGGGTCGCGCCCGGCACCGGGTGCTGATCGTCCCGGCGGATCGTGCCGGTGAGCGACGGATTGTGTGTGGCGGCGGGGGTTTCCGGGACGACGGGGGCCTCCCGGGGGTGCGGGAGGGATGCCGTCGAGCGGGCGGGCTCTGCCTGCGCAATGTGGACGGACTCTGCCTGTGCGAGGCGGACGGGTTCGGCCTGTGGAGGGCGGACGGGTTCGGCGTCGGCCCGAACCCGTTGCGCCGGTTCGAGAATGGCCTGCACCGCGTGCGCGGATTCGGGCAGGATGCGAACCGGTTGCGCCGGTGCGGATTTCCCGGTCGGCGCACCGGTCACGGGGAATTCGGCCGCCGCGGTGCGCGGGACCGCCGGGCGCACGGGCCGGAACCGCCTGCGGCGCCACTCCTGCAACCGCGCGCCCTCGACGTCGATGTCCGGCAGGATCCGGTTCAGCCACTGCGGAATCCACCAGGACCGGTGGCCCATGATCACCAGCAGCGCCGGGACCACGACCATGCGCACGACGAAGGCGTCGATGGCCACGCCGCACGCCAGGGCGAAGCCCATCGACTTGGCGGTGACATCCGATTCCAGCAGGAACGATCCGAACACCGAGATCATGATGATCGCCGCGGAGGTGACCACCCGGGCCCCGTGGTGGTAGCCCGCGATCATGGCGTCCTTCGGCGATCTGCCGTGCACGTACTCCTCGCGCATGCGGGTCACCAGGAACACCTGGTAGTCCATCGCCAGCCCGAAGACCAACCCGATCAACATGATCGGCAGGAAGCTGATGATCGGCTGCGGATCGGAGATCAGGCCGAAGGTGCCCTCCTGGAAGATCAGGACCGTCGCGCCGAACGTGGCCGCCATGGACAGCAGGAACCCCAGCGCCGCGGTGAGCGGCACCAGGATCGACCGGAACACCAGGATCAGCAGCACGAACGCCGCACCCGCCACGATCGCCAGGTAGGGCACGATCTTGCCGAGCAGCACGTGGTCCATGTCGGCGTAGATGGCGGTGGTGCCGGTGATGCCGTACTCGATCCCGTAGCGCTCGGTCAGTTCGTCCTCGGCCTCGCGGGCGGTGCGCACCAGGTCCTTGGTCGCCTGGTTGTTCGGCCCCGATTTCGGTACGCCACTGAGCATTACGCCCAGGCCGTTGGCGCTGACCTGCGGTGCGGTGACGTAGTCCATCTCCTCGAGTCCGGCGAGCCGATCGCGCAGGGCGGCCACGGCGGCATCGCGCCTGCCCGCCGGCACCTGCTCCAGATCGGCGACGACGGTCAGCACGCCGTTGCTGCCCTCACCGAAGCCGTCGGTCCGGATGTCGTAGGCCTTGCGGATCGTGGACTCGGTCGGGAAGCTGTTCTCGCCCGGCAGGCCCAGCTGCAATCCCAGCGCCGGAGCGGCCAGCGCGCCCAGGGCCGCCACGGCCACCGTGAGGGCGAGCCACGGCTTCGCGCCGATCAGGCGCGCGACCCGGGTGCCCACGGTGACCGAGGCGTCGTCCTCGGTATCGTGCCGCGCGAGCATCGGCAGCTTCGGGGTGAACAGGAACCGGCCGAAAGCGCCCAGCAGCGCGGGCATCAGCGTGACGGCGGTGAGCACCGCGAAGAACGCCGCGACCGCGCCGCCGAGGCCCATGAAGGTCAGGAAGTTCACCCCGACGATGCTCAGCGCGCCCAGGGCGACGATGACGGTGAGCCCCGCGAAGACGACCGCGGATCCGGCCGTGCCCACCGAGATGCCCGCCGCCTCTTCGGAATTCTCCGCGACGCGCAGTTCGTGTTTGTAGCGGGAGACGATGAACAGCGCGTAGTCGATCGACAGCGCGATGCCGATCATCGACGCCAGAAACGTTGTGAAGCTGGGAATCTCGATGACCGAGGTGCTCAGCGCGATCACCAGCATGGCGGCGCCGAGGCCGACGATGGCGGTGATGATCGGCACGAAGGCGGCGACGATGGCTCCGAAGGCGATCACCATCACCACCAATGCCACTCCCATGCCGATCATTTCGGCCTGACCGCTGGGCTGCTCCTGTTTCTGCTGGATCGCCCCGCCGATCTCGACGGTCAGCCCCTGCGCGCGGGACGGGGCGGCCACCTCGTAGGTGGCCGTGCGCTGCGCGTCGGTGATGTCCGCGGCGGAGTCGATGTCGAACGGCACCGAGAGCACCGCGACGGTGGCGGGCGCCCGCTTGTTCAGCACGTTCAGTGGCGCACCGGCGCACACCGCGGGGTCGGCGGCGCCCAGACAGCCCATCGCCTCGGTCGCCGCGATCGGGTTGCGCAGTGCCGCCGCGTCTTTCTCGGCGACGAGCCGGCGCCCGTCGTCACCGGCGGTGAGGGCTTTCAGGTCGGTGATCAGCGTGTCGATCGCCGCGCGATTGGCCTTGTCGGTCAGCTTCGTGCCCGCGGGCGCCTCGATGACATAGGTCCCGCCGACCGCGTCGATGCCGAACTGTGCTGACATGCCGGGGAATTGCTTGTCCAGGATGTCGGTGGCGCGTTCGGAGGGCAGCGACGGCATGCTGAACTCGTCGCTCATCGGCTGGCTCAGCGCGCTGCCGCCGACGCCGAGCGTCACCAGCAGCAGGAGCCACACCGGCAGGACGATCCACTTGCGTCTGAACGCGAATTTGCCCCACCGGTACAGGTATACGGACACGAAAGGTTCTCCTAGGTGGTTCCGGATGTGCCGAGCTCCGGGCCCCTGTCCAGCTCTTTCGCGGCCCGCCACGCCTACGAACAGCTCCTCCCGGCCACGCGTTCGATCTGTCGCACAGTGGGACTCGGCGATCGACGGCCGGCCGAAAACGGAGGAGAAACCTCAAGTTTCGCGAGTGTACCGCACGCGGAAATCGGCGATTCGTCGGCGGTGTCCGGTCGCAGGGTTCCTGCGGGAGGTCGCGAGTCGCCGGGGTAGCGTGCGGGGGAGCGGGCGCGCGGGCGGTGAAACGGTTGCGGCGCTGCGGTATCGGAACGCGGAGGCGGTGGGTTCGGCGATGGGCGGTCACTTCGATCGGGTGCGCTCGCTGCGCGATCACAGGGCGCGCTCGGCCGAGTCGCGGCGGGGCTACTACTGGTTCCTGACCTTCGAGAACGCACCGGGGGTGGCCGCGCTGGCCGCGCATTGTCTGCGGTCGATCGAGTTCCCCTACTACGATCCGGCGGCGCCCGGCGGGCTGCACCTGACCCTGGACCGGATCGCGTACGAGGGCGATCTCGATCCGGCGCGCATCGAAGCGATAGCGGCCGCCGCGCGCGAGACCTGCCGCGACATCAACCCGTTCCGGCTCGTGATCGAGGAGGTCGGCGGCTCCCAGGGCGCGATCAGCCTCGACGTACGCCCGGACCCGCGGGTGCACGAGCTGCGCGCGGCCGTTCGCGCCGCGACGCTGGCCGTCCACCCGGACGCACCGGTCCGGGAGGGTGCGCTGCGCCCGCACATCAGCATCGCCTACGCCAACACCGAGGGCGTGCGCGCGGACGCGGCGGTGGCCGCGGTGCGCGGGCTCAACGCGACGCTGGAGCCGGTGGACGCGCCGGTCGAGGCCGTGTCACTGGTTCTGCTCGAGCGCGTGCCGGGCCGCTACCGGTGGCAGACACTGTCGCGAATCGCGTTGTGAGACGGGCGGACTACTTCGGAATCGGCGGTCCGGGGTCCAGTCCCATGGCCTCGCGCGCCTTGCGGATGAAGTACAGCCCGGCGCGGGCGGACTCGCGGGCGAGGCGGACCTGGCCCAGGTTCGTGGCGGACGCCAGTTGGGAGCGGGCGGTGTTCATGTGGTCGACCGCTTCGGTGACCGCGGCGAGCGCGGCGTCGTTGTCCGGGTCGATCAGCAGCAGTTCGCTACCCGTGCGGTCGAGGTAGCCGCGCACCTCCGATTTCGCCCGGGCCAGCCGCTCGACGTCGCCCGACGACCACTCCCGGGAGATCCACCACACGACCACGGCCAGCACGGCGGCGATGAGCAGGAAAGCGAGCAAGCGACCCATAGGTCCAGCGTACGGTGCCCGTGTCCGCACCCGCCGCCGGGCGCGCCCCGCCCGGTCGGTTCGCCGCCCTCGGTGCGGCGGCGGCGAGTGATCCGGTCGCCGGCTAGTGCGCGAGCCACCCCTGCTCCTCGCCCGGCTCCGGGAGGATCCGGCCCCCTTCCATCACCCAGCTCGCGGGCGTGGCGATCAATTCGACCCGGACCGCGGACATCGCGATGGCGCAGGTGTCGGCGATGCGGGTCCGCAGGGTGTCGCGCAGCGTATCGAGCAGGGCGGCATCGCGATTGCCGCCGCCGCGCACCGCCGCGATCACCGACAACTCCACGCCGCGGCGCAGCGGGTAGCCGTAGAGCAGGACCGCGCTGACGAATTCCGGTGGGGCGCCGGTCAGTTCGCAGTGGGTGCGGGTGATCGTCGCGGCCACCTCGGCATCGAGTTCGGGTGCGAGGCGGGTGCGGCAGGCGACGTTGTAGACCGGCATCTCACGCACCCCCGTGGTTCGCGGGCATCGCCAGCCGGCCGGTCCGCAGCTTCGCGGCGATCAGCCGCAATCCCGTGCGCGCCAAGAACTTCGGTTGTGCGAGGGGGTCGATCCGGGACCGGTTGAGGTCGAGGTAGCGGTCGAACCACGCGGTGTCGCAGAGGGCGACCATGAGTTCGTTCGACGTGGCGCCCGTGGCGCCGGTCCAGGCCTCGCTCATCGCGTGCAGGGCATCCGCGCGCACGGTCGCGTCCAGGTCGTCGTCCACCTCGGCCATCACCCACGACATGGACGAGGGGCGGAAGTCGGTGAACGACTGCCCGCGCGGGATCTCCGTCCACACCACCGTCACCCGGCCGTCGCCGAGAACGTCTCGATACGCCCGCGTCAGCGCTCGTTCGACCGCGCGATGACGCCCGTCGAGCGATCCTGCCTGGATCATGCAACCGATTCGCCGCACGCTACCTCCACTCGGTGATTCCCACGGTGCGATCCCCGAGGCTAGTACACCGATCGGTATACTGTCGATGGACGGACGCGTCTCGGACGGGTCGAAACCTCGCCGATCTCACACGCCGGATTTCTGAAACCTGTTACCGTTTCGGCGGCAGGAAGGGAGTCCGGCATGGGGAAATCCGGCGGGGGACGCGCGTCCGCGGCACGGTTCGAATTCATCAGGGGGCGTGCGGTTCGCGGGGTGCTGGCGCTGGCCGTGGTGTGCGCGGCGGGGGTGGCGACCGCGCCGTCCGGGTCGGCCACGCCCAACACGGCGGACGCGTTCTACGCGCCGCCGGACGGCTACTCCGAGACCGCGCCGGGCACGGTACTGCGCTCGCGGCCCATCGCCGCGAGCTTCTTCCAGGCGTTGCCCATGGCCGTCGAGGCGTGGCAGGTGCTGTACCGCACCACCGATGCAGGCGGCGCGCCGTACAGCGCCGTCACCACCGTTCTGAAGCCGCGGAACGGCGACGGGACCATTCTCTCGTTCCAGAACATGACCGATGCCATTGCGCCGCAGTGCATGCCGTCGCAGGCGCTGCAGCAGGGGCAGGTACCGTGGCTGAATCTCGGTGGCGCGCACCCGATCGAGCTGACCACCATGGCCAACGAAAGCCCGCTGGTGGCAGCGGCGCTGGCACGGGGCTGGACGGTGTCGGTCCCGGACTACGGCGGCGTCGACAATCACTTCCTGGCCCCGAAGGAGCCCGGCTACGCCATTCTCGACGGCATCCGCGCGATTCGGAACTTCGCCCCGGCCGCCGCGCCGATCGACTCGAAAGTGCTGATGTGGGGCTATTCCGGCGGCGGCATCGCGACCGGGTGGGCCGCCCAGGAACAACCCGGGTACGCACCCGAACTCGACATCACGGCCGCCGCGCTCGGCGCGCCCGTCGGTGACTTCGAAGCCGGAATCCGTTCCGCCGACGGCACTCCCGTCGGCGGGGCGCTGATCCCCATCGCGCTGATGGGCATGCGGCAGAATTCCCCCGAGCTGGCGGCGGCCCTCGACCGGTACCTGACCCCGGCGGGGCGGCAGCGGATCGACGACGCCATGGGCGCCTGCACGCCCCAGAACCTGCTGTCCAACATAGGTTTCGAAGCGGGCAGGCACCTGACGGTATCGCTGGAGGAGGTGCTGGCGGATCCGGTGATCTCGGCGGCGGTGGCGGAGGCCGAACTCGGCCGGACCGCGCCCGCCGCACCGGTGTACGTCTACAACTCCGTCGCGGACGAGATCAGTACCATCGGCGGCGCCGACGCCCTCGTGGCCGGGTACTGCGACAGCGGTGTGCCGGTGACCTACCGGCGTGAGCAACTGCCCCTGCCGCTCTCGGGTCACACCCTCGAATGGGCGCTGGGCGCGCCCGGCGCGCTGGCGTGGCTCGAGCAGCGGGCCGCCGCGAACGGAACGCCGACCGGCTGCGACATCGCCTCGGTCCCCGCTACCATCACCGATCCCGCCGCCCTGACCGCCCTGACCTCGGGCATCATCACCGGTTCGGTGCTCGGATTACTGGGACTGTGACCGTCTTTCGCGCGTGCGCCGGGGACGTGAATTCTCGCGTCCCCGCTACACGGCGGAGTCGTCGAAGGCCTGCGCGACCGACAGGCTGTCCTCGTACACGTGATGGCGGGTGATCAATCCGTCCTCGACGGTGACGTGCAGGGCGAAGCGGGAGCGGTAGGAGCGGCCGGTGGTGCGCGCGGTCTGGCGGATCTCGCCGGTGATCACCGCGTCGGGGCCGTCGACGAGGACGCGTTCGATGACGGTGCCCGCGCCCTCGGGCAGGTGGTGGTCGGCGATCGCGCGGAAGTGCTCGGCGGCGTCGGCGCCGGTGGTGCGCTGCCGGATCCACGGGGTCGCGGCGCGGCCGTGTTCGGCCTCGGGCCAGTCCAGCTTCCAGTCGGTGCGGGGTGCGTAGAGCGCGGCGATGCCCTCGGGATCGCCCGCGCCGATGCGCCGCAGCAGCTCCTCGACGACGGCGCGGGTGGTGCCGGATTCGATCGTGTTCATGCGGACCACCTTGCCCGCGCCGGGGAACGGTGTCGATTACCCGGCAGGTAACGGACGCTCACGCCTCGAACAGCAGGTACAGCCCGGCGAAGGTGAAACCGACCATGGTCAGCATCAGCGCGAGCTGACCGGTGAGGCGGTGTGCGGGCGGCAGCAGCCGCAGGCAGCGGTCGTGCGCGGCGGTGACGCCGAGGATGTGACCGGTGAGCACGGCCAGGACCTTGATGGTTCCGAGCAGGGCCGGGTTGGTCGAGAGGAAGTAGGCGGTCTCGCGATCGGCGAGACCGGCCAGGTTCCAGCCGCGGTCGAGGGGGTCGGCGAACAGGATGATCGTGGTCTGGCCCTTCTCCACCAGGAAGGTGAGGTAGTGGGCGATCAGGTAGCCCGCGATGATCGGGGTGATGCTGTGCGCCAGCTGGGTGGGCAGCTGTGCCCGGGCGGCGGGGGAGAGGCCGCCGGTGGCGCGCGCCGCCAGCCAGAAGGCCAGGCCGACAACGACAATGAAGCCCAGCAGGCCCAGGGTGGCCAGGCCGGTCGCCCAGAGTTGGTCGTGGTCTTCGGCTTTCACGACCAGTGATCGCCAGGAGGGGAACATCGAGAAGCTGTCGAACGCGGTGGAGCCCAGCAGGGTCGCCGCCACCGCGACCGATCCGGCGCGGGCGGGGGTGCCCGCCAGATTCGCCAGCGGCGAGCGCAGCACCAATTCGCCGGTGTCGCGCCGGCCCAGCGGGCTGAGCCGCCCGAGCAGGGAGCTGTACACCTCGATCGGGTCGGCGCGTTCGGCCCAGACCGTGCCGAACAGGAACAGTCCGGCCGTGGTCGTGATCAGGTAGCCGAGGAACCAAACGGTCACCGCGGCAACGGCTCCCGGATCCGGGTAGGCCAGTTCGAGCGAGACGAACGAGAACAGCCCCGCCGCCGCGGGCCAGTAGCCCCAGGCGTCGCGGTAGACGAAAGGCCCGGAGTCGCCGCGGGATCGGCGCACGAGCCGGTGGATCGCGCGGGCGGGTGACAGGAGCTTCCAGACCGGGCCGAGCAGCAGCGACGCCGCCATCACCCCGACCCACAGGAAGATGTAGAGCACCCCGGGCACGGGGTTGTGCGCGGGATCGCGGGAGCCGAGAAGCGCTGTGGCCGTGACGAGTACCGTTCCCGTCAGGCTCAACGCCGCGAGGACCGCGCGCAACCGGGGCGAGTCCAGCACCGCCCGGACCCCGGCGGGCAGGGCGATGCCCGGCGAGTGCGGATCGAGCCGGGGCGTCTTCCAGGCGAAGACCAGGATCGCGAACGAGAACGTCAACGCCCAGGCCGCGCCGACGAGCGCGTAGGACAGCGGTATCGGCAGGTCCGCGGACCCGCCGATACCGTGCGCGAGGACCGCCATCAGCGCACGAGCAGCGTGGCCACGGTGTGCGCGGCCTCGTGCAGTTCCAGCTCGACCCGGCCCGGGACGTCGATGGTGAAGCGGAACCGCTGCCCGGCGCCGGGGACGATCGCGAAACTGTGCTCGGGGGTGCCGTGCACGTGCAGTTCATCGCGGGCATCGCTGTCGACGACGACCTCGATCGGACTGCCGGTCTTCGCGTCCAGGACGGCGCCGACCGGTTCGACGGATCCGTTCGCTATCCGCACGGTGATCACGACCGCCGCCGGCGCGGCGGCCGTGGCCTCCGTACTCGCCGACGCGCTGCTCGACGGCGTTCCGCCGGTGTCGCTCTCGCGGGCCGCGCAGCCCATCGTGATCAGGCAGCTCAGCGCCAGCAGCGCGAATCCGGCTCGGGGCGCACGCACGTCAGTTCTCCTCGTCGGGCTCGGTGGGATGGGTCTCGTCGTCGGGGCCGCCGCGCCGGTCGCGCACCGCGATGAACACGATGACCGCGACGATGAGCAGCGCCGGTGCGAAGGCCGGGATCGCCAGCAGGATCGAATGATCCGCGAGGATCGCGACATCGCCGGAACCCGTCACGGCGTGGGCACCGCGGCGCGATCGGCCGCCAGGTAGCGGTCGTTGATCCGCGCGGCGCCCCAGGACAGCGCGGCGATCAGCGCCAGGCTGCACAGCAGCACCACCAGTCCGGCGGCGGTGAACAACCAGGCCGGATGGTCGAACGAGCGCTCCCGCTGCAGGACGGTGATCTCGGCGACGAAGTCGCGGCGGAACGACGCGAGCGCGGGCACCTCCTCGGCCCCGATGCCGGGATCGGCGGCCATGTAGACCGGCAGCGCGGTCTGCGTGCGCCCATCCTGGATGCGCAGCACCGTCTTCCACGTGCCGTGCACCGGGACCGGGCGGGTCGAGCGATAGTGGCCGGCGTCCACGCGCTCGAGCTGATCGACCACGAGACCGCGTCCCGGGCTGTCGCTTCCGACCCCGCCCTGCCAGGCCAGGATCTGGATCCACTCGGGATCCTCACCCACCAGATCGGCGGGTTCGAGGCGGATATCGGCGGTGACCATCCGGCCGCCGTCGGGGTCCGCGTCGGTCAAAGTGACGGTGGCGGAGGCGTTTTCCGGAAGGTCGGTGATCAGGCCGTTGGTCGTGGCGGCCGCCGCGATCACCACCGCACCGACGACCAGACTCCGCCGGATCGCGGGTCGCGGCAGCGGCTCGCCCCGCAGGACCAGCGCCAGCAGGGCGCCGACCACGCCACCGGCGACACCGACCGGGACGGCCATCGCCAGCAGTTCCGGCCACATCGACGCGGGCCAGGGATCGACGAACATCGCACGGATCCACAGGGATTCGAGCAGCAGGCCCGCGGTCGCGATGCCGAAACCGGCCAGCGCGCCCCACCACACGGGCCGCGTCCGCGTCAGCGGGATCAGTGCGCAGAGTTCCACGACCACGGCCGCGCCCAGGTAGAGCGGGAACACGTTGCGCGGGGCGTCGATGATGGGACCGCCCACCAGCCACGCGACGATCCCGCGCACCGCGACCGCGAAGGCCACCACGACCAGGGTGCTGAACGGGCCGAGGGTGAGTCGCGCCGCGACCAGGGCGATGGCGGCCGCCGCGACGATGAGCATGGGCTGCAGGACCAGCCGGAACTGCTCGACGCCGAAATCGAATTCCACGCTGAAGACCGACAGGCCGATCAGCAGTCCGCCGAACGCGAACGAGCGCACCAGCCAGCCGCCCTCGGGGCGGGTGGTATCCGGGCGGTTGCGGCGGCCCTCGTACTCCAGCAGCAGAACACCGACCAGGGACAGGCCCGCGCCGCCGATGAGCATCAGATGGGTTGGGCCCCAGAGGGTTACGTCCTGGCCGAACATGCGGTGCCAGATGTCGTCGAGCGGGAACCCGATCAGCGCGTACAGTCCGGCGCCCGCGATGAGGATGCCGCCGACCGGCGCGTACCAGGTCCGGGTGATGCGGACCGCCGCCGCACCGGGCTTGACGTCCAGCGGCAGCACGATGGCCGTCATTCCGGCGGTGAACAGGAAGAACAGGCCGACGAGGATGAAATAGTGCGCCGGGTTGGCCAGCGGGCCTTCGTCGCGGCCGTTGCCGATGTGCAGGCTGACGTCCCAGATGAAGCCGAGCAGGGCGGTGAGAATCGTGGCCAGGAACAGGGCGATCGGCAGGGCGACCCAGCCGGGCCGGTTGAACAGTCGTCCCAGGCCGTCGGCCAGGCGCTGCAACCAGGTGATCTTGCGGGATCGGTGCAGGTAGCCGATCCACAGCAGGATCAGCCCGATCACTCCGGCCGAGCCGGACATCAGCGCGACCTGATCCAGTGCGGCGCCACCGCCTTCGGCGCCGCTCTGAGCAAGCGGGGTGAGATTGTGCACGCCAGCGGGCACGGCAGACCTCCATCACGAACAGGTAGTTACTGTTACGGACGGTAGCATGAAATTGGTGCACAGTGTTGCGCTTCTTTTTGCAGCTAGATCATAACTCGATAGCTGGACAACGGCTATTTCGAATGTTGTTGGTGTACAAGCGTGCACCGAAACGCTAGGGTTCGGCGACCGCCGGTCACGACAGGTTCCGACGCTCGGCGGGGAAGGGCAGACCAGGCAGATGACCAGTTTCGTACAGACCTCGAGTCTCGAACTCGAATCCGGGGATGCCCTCGCAGCCGGCGACCCCGCCGATCTGGCGGCCGACATCCGGCGCGCGAGCATGGACGTGGCCCTGCTGGGTCACCGCGGCGACGACGTCGGCGCCCGCATCGGCGAGCTCGAGCGGTGCGCCCGGCAGTGGGCCCAGCTCGGGCTCGGCCTGGACCGCCTGCAGCAGGCCGTGCACCAGGGCTATCGCGCGGGCTCCGATCGCGCGTATACCGTTGCGCCGCTGACCGATGCCGACGCGGCGATGATCGCCGCGCGGCGGCATCTCGACCTGCTCGAGGCGGTGCACGTACGCCTCACCCGCGCCTATACCCGTCAGCTGCCGCCGCCCGTGGACTCGCACCACGCCGCCGTCCGCAACGTCGCGGTCGCGCTGCTGCGCGGCGAACTCGCCGGTCCGCTCGCCCGGCACTGCGGCATCGCCATCAGCGACCGCTACCATCTGATCGCGGTCGGGCTGCCGCAGCCGGTCGATCGCGCCGCGCCGAACCTCGCCGACAGCCTCGCGGCCGCGCTCACCGCCCGCTGCGGTGAGAGCGCGCTGTCCATCCTCGGCGCGAACGGCGGCACCCTGCTGATTCCGCACGAGCTTCTCGCGGACGGCGAACTCGACGCCCTGGTCGGGGAATTGGCGCTGCTGTCGCCGAACCCGCTGACCGCGGTGGTGGTCGTCGCCGAGCCCGCGGGCCTGCCCGCCGCGGGCCGGCAGGCGCACGAGCTGCTCGAAACCGCTATGTCGCTGCGCATCACGCCGGGGCTGTACCGGATCAGCGAGCTGGGCCTGTACTTTCAGCTCACCCGCCCCGGCCCGGCCCGGGACGCCCTGCACGCGCTGCTCGATCCCCTGGAGGGTCACCCGGATCTGCTGCAGACCCTGGCGGCCTACGTGGACAACGATTTCAACCGCCGCCGCACCGCGGGCGAGCTGCACGTGCACCCGAACACCCTCGACTATCGCCTCAAACGCGTGCATCGGATGACCGGCTGCGATCCCGCCACGGCGTCGGGGCTGTGGCGGTTGCGCTCGGCGATGGTGGTGCGCCGGTACACGGGGTAGCGCGAGCCGTGTGGCCGGCGCGCGGGAACCCCTCTCACAGACCGGTCTCGAGCCGGTGCAGATTGAGCAGGTCGACGCCGAGAGCGTCGAATTGTGCCAGGACGCGGTGCATCTCGATCGCGTTCGCGACCGGGCCGTGCAGCACCGTCGTTCCGGCGCTGCTCGTGGCGGTCCAGTCCCCGGGGAGTCCGGCGAGCGCGCCCGGGGCGATGTCGCCGTGCACCGTGAACTGGTACCGGGTGGTGCGTACGGTCGTCGGCTCGGCGGCGACGGCGTCCCGGGCGGAACCGGCCACGACGAGCTTGGGCCGGCGGACGCGCCCGAGCGGCCGCCTTCTCGGGTGACGTTCCGGCGGGTTGGTCGAGCCGAATCCGGCCGAGCCGGTCGACGGACGTCCTCCGGGGCGCTGAACTGCGTTGATGGTCACCGAACTCTATTTCCCGGATTTTCGGGAAGTATTCGCGGCCGGACGAATCAATCTGCGCCGGGCCGTGATCAGCGGTTGCGGTAGGCGGCCAGCCCGCCGAGTTCCTCGCTGGCGATGAAGACCGAGCGGACGTTCAGCAGGGCTTCCTCGACGTGCGCGGGGCAGCCCCACGCGGCGTCGCCCCAGGAGTCGGCGACCTTGATTTCGGCTGCGGCCGGGCAGGTTTCGGTGCCGCCGAGTTGGCAGAGCTCGGGATGGGGCGTCTCGGCCTGCGTGGCGGCCGCGGCCTGGAGGCGGGCCGTGAGCCGGGTGGCGGCCAGGGCGCGATCCTCGGCCTCGGCGCGTAGTTGCTGTTCGGCGCGCACGGCGTCGGCGAGCGCGGCGCGGGCCGCCTCGGCCCGGTTCTCGGCGAGCGCCTTCGCGGTCTCGATGTGGTGGCGCTCGATGGCCAGGCTCGCGGTGTCGGCGAACAGGGCGGCCAGGGCCAGATCGATCTCGTCGGGGGTGCGCGGGGTCGGGTGGTACATGGCGAAGGTTCCCAGCAGCGCGCCGTCGCGGGCCAGCAGCGGGGTGGACCAGCACGCGGCCACGCCCGCGCGGCCGGCGAGTTCGCGGAAGTCGTCCCAGAACGGGTCGGCGCCGATGTCGGTCACGATGACCGGCGTGCGGCGATGCGCGGCGGTGCCGCAGGAACCAACGCCCTCCCCGGTGGCGATGCCGTCGATGGCGCGGTTGTAGAAGTCGGGCAGGCTCGGCGCGGCGCCGTGGCGCAGGTGCAGGCCGTCGGGATCCGCCAGCAGGACCGAGACGAGGATCGGTTCGGGCGCGAGATCCTCTATGGCGCGGGCCATTCCGTCGAGGACGTCGCTCAGCGGCGCGTCCCGGGCGATCTGTTCCACCAGGGCGCGCTGTTCGGCGAGCAGGCGTTGCGCCTGTTTGATTCGGGTGGTCTCCACGCCTAGCAACCGGGCACCGATCACCCGACCGTGCGGGTCGCGTCGCGGCTCGTAGGTGAGATCGAAGGTCGCTTCGCGGGAGTGGCCCGGACCGCCCAGCGCGACGCTGACGTCGCGGGCGGTTTCGGATTCGCCGGTGCGGCGGACTCTGTCGAGTGCGGCGGCGGCTTGTTCGCCGATCGGACCGGGCAGCAGGTGCGTCGGCGACTCGCCGCCGGGACGAGCGCCCAACGCCGCGAAGAACCCGGTGTTGGCCTCCTCCAGGTGCTGTCCGGGGCCGGTGAACGAGGCCAGTACCGGTGCGGTCCACCCGAACAGTGAGCGCACATCCTGCTCCGGCACGGACTCACCGGGACGAGGCCCTTCCGTGTGGGCGCCCGATTCCGCTGTCATCGACCGGTTCTCCTCTTCGTCGTGCGCACACCGAACTGGTCGCAGGTCCGGAAGGCTATCGGGTGCCGAACCGCGCGCACAACACGGCGGGTGCGGCCCGGTCGCGTGCCTGTTCACGACACATGCGCCCGGGAGCGGGCGCCCGTGATGGGCACCCGCTCCCGGGATGGATGAGCGTGGCCGGACTAGCGGTCCTGCTGATGCGCACGCTGGCGCTGCTCGTCGATCGAGGCTTCGGCGCGGGCACGCTCCGCCTCGGCCTCCTTCTGTGCGACGGTGCGCTGGGATTCGGCCTTGTCCTGCTGGGCGCTGCCCTCACGGCGCAGATCGTCCCGTCCGGTCACCGCACCGGCGACTTCCTTGACCTTGCCCTTGATCCCCTCGACAACCCCCGAAACCGCCTCCAGGGGACCGCTTTTGCGCTCGGACATCGTTCAACCTCCGAAATATGCTGCGTTATCAGGATATTGGCGCAGTACCCACTGGATGACGGCTGAATCAAAGCGGTGTTCGAGATGGTGCGGCGAGTCGCCACGGGCACCGGCGCCGGGCTCGGTGAGCGGTGATTAGTCTCGTCGTCGACGAGCACAGAAAGCGGGTAGTCGATGGCCCCCCTTGCCGCGGGCAGAAGGCATTCGGTAGCGCTGCGTACGGACGGGCGCGCCCTCGCGACCGGCGACGGCGCGGCGGGCGAGTGCGCCGTGGACGGGTGGCGGGAGCTCACCGCCGTGGCGGCGGGCAACGTACACACCGCCCGCAATACGGGGAAGTCGCACACGGTGGGACTGCGTGCCGACGGCACCGTGGTGGCGACCGGATGGAACGGTGACGGCCAGTGCGCGGTGGACGAGTGGCGGGCGATCGCGTCCGTCGCGGCGGGCTGGCGGCGCACGCTCGGCGTGCGGGCGGACGGGACGGTGGTCGCGGCCGGCCGAAATGCCGAGGGGCAGTGCGAGGTTGGCTCCTGGCGCGAGGTCACGTCGGTGAGCTGCGGCGACTGGCACTCGGTCGGTGTGCGTGCGGACGGAACAGCGGTCGCGACGGGCAACAACCGCGCGGGCCAGTGCGACGTCGAATCGTGGCGCGCGGTCACCGCCGTCGCGGCGGGCTACCTGCACACGGTCGGCCTGCTGTCCGGCGGGACGGTGGTCGCTACCGGCCGCGCCCCCGCCTGCGCGGTGCGGGACTGGCGCGAGGTGCGCGAGCTGGCCGCCGGCAGCTATCACACCGTCGGCCTGCGCACGGACGGCACCGTGGTCGCCGTGGGAGACAACGACTTCGGCCAGTGCGATGTCGACACCTGGCGCGCGATCGTGGCGGTCGCCGCCGGCTCGACCCACACCCTCGGCCTGCGTGCCGACGGGACGGTGGTCGCCACGGGCAACGACGCCCACGGCCAATGCCGGGTCGGGGACTGGCGGGGCGTGGGGTTGGCGGAGGGGTAACCGGCGCCTCGGCGGGGTCTCTCACCAGGCGGTACGTGCCGGATCGTGTCAGGGCCCCCATACAGCGGGGAACCGGGTGGGGGCTGTTGGCTGCCTGTTTGCAGAAATTGTTAATTGCATACCTATTGGAATCCTTCAGCAAACGGGGGGCGGTGGGGGCGGGGCGTGTGTAGCGTCACCGGACGCCGGCACAGTGGCGGCGTGAGAGAGGAAAAACCATGGCGGACATGGAAGTTGCGCTCAAGGACATGATGATGCTCGACGGGGCCATCGGGGCTGCCGTCGTCGACTACGGCAGTGGAATGCCGCTCGGGACGTTGGGCGGATCCAAGAACCTGAACCTCGAGATCGCCTCGGCCGGGAACACCGAGGTGGTGCGGGCCAAGCTGCGCACGATCGAGCAACTCGGTCTCAGCGAAGAGATCGAAGACATCCTGATCACCCTCGGTAGCCAGTACCATCTCATTCGGCCGACACGTGGTCGCAGGTCCAGGGGTTTGTTTCTCTATCTCGCGCTCGATCGATCGCGCGGCAACCTCGCCCTCGCTCGGCATCGGCTGAAAGACATCGAGCAGGAGCTCGAGATCTGACTTCACCTGTCGGAAGGGGTGGCCCCGGAATGCCATCGATGCAGCGGCCGCTCTACCAGATGAAGGCCGAGTTCTTCAAAACCCTGGGGCACCCCGTTCGCATCCGCGTCCTCGAATTGCTCAGCATCCGTGCGCATCCGGTGTCGGAGTTGCTGGAGGAGATCGACGTGGAGGCGGCGAACCTCTCCCAGCAACTCTCGGTGCTGCGGCGCGCGGGCCTGGTGCGCGCCAACCGGACCGGTCTGTCGGTCACCTACGAACTCACTTCCCCACAGGTAGCGGAGTTGCTGGCCGTGGCCCGCGCCATCCTCACCGGTGTGGTCGCGGGTCAGGTCGAAGCCCTGGGATAGCACCCGCGCGGGCGGGGGGGGGGGAGAAGGGCAGGACCCGCCCCACCACCCCCCACCCACCACAAAAAAAAAAAAAAGACAAAAGAAGCGAGGAGTAAGAATAGT